>CALXSA010000011.1 GCA_944390995.1 uncultured Clostridia bacterium | reverse complement strand
TGTTAATTAGTCTTAAAAAACTTTTTATTAAGGTATTATAATATTGATTTTTTCTTTTTGTTAAATTCTAGTTTCTTGTGCTAGTGTATTATTATGGTATAAGCCACATATCTCGTTTAATGTACTTTCACAATTTTTGTATCCTGTTGCTCCTTCTAAAAATAGATAATACTTATATGATTTCTCTATTGATGCTCCGTCTTGTTTTATTGGGCTTCCTAAAAGCATTACACTATTTCCATCTTCTGTTAACCCTAATACTCTCCAATGAGTATTTGTTGTGTCCTGTGAGTAGGTTTGGTCTGTCGTTCCCAATATTCCTTCTGAATCAGTGAAACCTGTTTTATCTGTTCCTACTGTTACTGAGGCGTGTGGGTCTGGTGTGTAATCTACGTAGTCTCCAACTTGTATCTCTCCGTCTTTAAATGCCTGTACTAGGCTTTTTTCCTTTTGTTAATTTTAATATCTCTGCTATCTCGCAATCTAAAACTATTTAATAAAAAACTACTTAAGCTACTTTTATTCCTGTATCAATTATTTCTTGAACAAAAGGATTTCCTTCTTCAAAATCCGTCACTCTTATTGGATGTGGTTCTATTCTTAAATCTATATTTTTTGTCAACATCATTAATTCAACCATTACATCAAAAAGGTTATTATCACTATTGATAATGATTGCTATATCTATATCACTGTCTTCATGATTCGTTCCTTTTGCATATGAACCAAATAGATATACTTCTTGAATATTATAATATTTAGATATCTCTTTAATATATTCTTCTACACTTTTTAAAATATTTACATCAACATTTTTTTTAGCCATGTCCTAACCTCCTCTATATTCTCTATTTGTTCAGATGTATATTCTTTTGTACATCTTTCATAAAACTCATTTTTGTAATCTTCATATCTCGCACTAATATTAAATGAATTACAAGTCATGAAAATTTTTGTTTTTCTCTCATCCAATTCAATATTACATCTCTCGGCTAATATATTCAAATTATGAACTTTAGGTGGGTATGGGTTATCTTTATTTACCTTGGCATATATTGCTTTTAACAATTTTTCGAGCGTTAAATGTCCTATAAACAAAGCCCATGTATATTGTTCCGTTTCAAAATTCTTTTTCATTGATTCATAATCTCTATCAGAACTTTCAATCCAATAATTCATTAAATCTATATTATTCATTTGATTTCCTCACTTTCAATCTATTATTATTATAACATTGAAAGCAAAATTTTACTATATTTTCGCTAATATTTTTTATAGATTTTACTTTTTTAATTTTCTAGTCAAAATAGGCTGTTTTTTTTGATCCGTCCCCAAAAACAGTTCTTCATAAAATGTCGCTATAGGAATAATACCTATAGCGACATTTGCTATAAAACTGATATTAATCTCCAGCTAAAAACAATATACCTACCTTATAACCTAATATACATTGCTGCATAAATAAGCTAGTCACCAAACATACTGCTCATTCGCTCGACTACAAATGCACCCATAATAGCCATATTCATCCGCATGGGACTAATAACAACCATTATTAAATACAAGTATAATCTTAACTTCGAATATATTACATATGGTTCAACCATACATTTAAAATTATATCTATAGAAAATAATTGAATAAATATAATTATTGTATAGCTTTAGCACAAATAATATACTCTCATCGCCGACATATAATAATATAAGGTCATTACACTATTATACATCTTTGCTCGAACAATATACAACATGTAGAAACACATCATATATTACTCTTATTTCAACTAATATCAATCTTATGTTATTATTATGTGCAAGTATTTTTTTATTATTCATTTTTTTAAAAAATATTGTATTTTTATTATTTTTATTGTATTATTAAATTATAGTTAAAGATGAAATGTCTTTCCTGTTTGCAATTTTGCAAAAAAGGCATGTCCCTACTTTGCAAATTTTTGCAAGAAATGACGTGTCCCTACTTTGCAATTAAACTGAAGAAAAGGAGAAGAAGTGCTTTTATGAAAAATGAAAAATTTGATTTCTATAGTCCAGTTAATTTAAAGTCATATAATTTAGATAAAACTATGCGCTATCAGTTAGATGTTTTGGGAAATCTGGATTTCTTTACCCGTAGGCATAGTGAAAATGTTGCTAATTTAGTTTGTAGAATTTGCGAATATTTACATTGTAACCAAAAATTTACAATTTATTGTACTATTTCTGCGTATTTGCATGATATTGGCAAGTTATTTATTCCTTTGGCAATTCTTAATAAGCCAACTAAGCTTACAGACGAAGAATTCGAGATAATGAAAACTCATACGACTAAAGGATACGAAATGTGTATGAAGGACTTGAAGCTTAGGCCATATGCGATTGGTGCTCTTGACCATCACGAGGCTTTGAATGGCACTGGATATCCAAATGGTATAACTAATATCCCTATGGAAGCTCAAATTATTCGTGTTGCTGATGAGTATGATGCTATTGTGACTAAGAGACAATATAAAACTCACGTTAATATTTCTGAGACCTTAAAAGATTTGATAAAGGATGCTCAACCAGACCCAAAGTTTGTGGCATTAGACCAGTTGGCTCAAAATTATAAGGTAGGTAAAATTAACAAAAGGGTTCTTCGAATGCTTTTCAAGGTTGTTATTGACGATATTTTGTATGAGATTAGTTGTTTATACGAATATATAGATTATTTAAAAGAAAACATCAAAAGATTGGAATTGGTTTTGAAATATGCCGACAAAATGGATGAGGCAAAAACAGATAAGAAAAAGAATTACTACAGAGATGGCATGAGACTTTTATTTCAAGTTGATGAAAATTTTGATAATTATAGGCAAGTTTATGATGATTACAAAGAGGCTTTGCACATTAGGACTGATAGGGTTCAGAAACTTTATAATGAGATTAAGATTATAAAGAAGCTTGAAGTCTAATGTTTGCTATTTGACCGTATTGCTTTTATTTTGTAAACGTATATGCCTTAATGTACTTGGGTTTTTAAGTTTTGGGCACATCTTATTACACGGCGAATTTATTTTTCTCTGTGGTAATAAGATGTGTCCTATTGTATAAGTTATATATTCTAGCATCAATTTGCTTACTTATACAAAAATTTTGTTTCAATCTAGTCCAAAGCTTACTCCTAAAGCATTGTTCACTTGAGCAATTATATTTTCATCATCAATATGACCTATTTTTTCTTTCAATCTACTTTTATCTATAGTTCTAATTTGTTCTGTTAGAACAACTGAATCAGCCTTTAACCCATTATCTTGTGAACCAATTTCTATGTGTGTTGGTAATTTATTTTTTCCAGTCTGTGATGTGATTGCCGCGGCTATAACCGTTGGACTATGCTTATTTCCAATATCGTTCTGAATTATTAAAACAGGTCTTATTCCTCCTTGTTCAGAGCCTACAACTGGACTTAAGTCTGCATAAAACATATCTCCTCTTTTTATTACCATATTATTCACTCCTAATAATTTGTATATTTAAGGCCTATTTCTTAATATATTTTAAATTTAGTTCGAAGTTCAAGATAGCTCAACACAATGTAGCATCTGTTTCCATTTCTTTAAAGGCTAATACCTCATCCTTATTTGAACTATTTATCTTGACCTCATTATATAATATGTAAACTACAGTTTTTTCGTTAATATCTTGTATTATTAATTTTGTCGGTTTTCCCGTATTTTTGTCTAAATATAGTTTTTTTATTTGTTTGTACTGTTCTTCCTCATTATTTGTTTCTAAAATTATTTGATTCTCTTGTTCATATATTTTCGAGCCATCGCTTTCTTTGTAGTCTGATATAAATGTCTCCAAACACAAGAAGTTATTTGCTAAATACTCATAATTCTCGTAAATTTTGGATAAATTTAATTTCGTGTTTTTTACAGTTAGGTTTGTACTGTCATAAATTGTTTCCAAGCCCTCTAGGCTGCTAGGCTCTAGAACAGTCTGGCGAGAAATGTTTGGCTCCACATATTTCTGAAGTAATACATATTCATTTTTATTTTTGTTACTCTCAATTGTTACTGAAACTTTTGCTTCATATGAACTAATACCTAAAATATATTCTTCAATTTCCTTAATTGTTTTGTTACTCATAGTATTACCAATTTCAGAAATTTTATAATTATTTTTTAAAAAAAATATTAAAAAGATTGAAATTATCAGCGCAGCTATTAAAATACCAATAACTATTTTTTTATTTTTTAACATAATACACTCCTTAAAAAAAATAAAAGTAGGCTATTATAACCTACTTTCATTTTATTTTATAAATTTTCGAAATATTCGCTGAGACAATCTATAAGCTGCTCCTTCTTAGCCATTCTGTTTATTTTGTCTCGAATTTTACTTGCATGCTTTGTATTTTTCACATAATAGGCAAGATGTTTTCTCATTTCCTTAACTCCTGTGTCTTCGCCCTTTTCTTTTACTTCTAGCTCGATATGCTCTTTTATAACTTCTAGCCTTTCCTTATTTGATACTTCTCTTTGTGGCTTTCCTTCCAAATAATTTATAATTTCCTCGAATATCCAAGGGTTACCAATTGCAGCTCTGCCAACCATAATTCCATCTACATTAGTTTCTTCGAACATTCTTAGTGCATCTTCTTTTGACTTAACATCTCCATTCCCTATAACAGGAATTTTTACTGTTTCTTTTACCTTTTTTATAATTTCCCAATCGGCCTCTCCTGAGTAATATTCTTCTCTCGTCCTACCATGAACTGTAATTGCGGAAACTCCTGCTCTTTCCAGAATTTTTGCTACCTCAACTGCAACAATATGGTCGCTATCCCATCCTTTTCTTATTTTAGCTGTAACCGGTACTTTCTGTAATTCGTGGGCTTCTTCACTATTTTTTATTGGCGTATTAGCAGCATCAACAACTGTTTTTGCAATTTCTTCTAAAAGCGCCAAATTAAGTAGTAGTTTGCTTCCATCTCCATTTTTCACTATCTTAGGTGCAGGACAGCCCATATTTATATCTACAATATCCACAATTTTGCTCACATATTCACTTGCATATTTTAACGCCTCTAAATCACTTCCAAAAATTTGCGCGGCAATTGGTCTTTTTTCTCCCTCAACATTTAACAGCAGTTTTGTTTTGCCATCATTATGATATATGCCTTTACTGCTTACCATTTCTGTACATGTAAGTCCTGCACCATATTTTTCGCATATCAATCTAAATGGCAGGTCTGTTATCCCTGCCATTGGAGCTAATATTATATTGTTTCTTAATTCTACATTTCCTATTTTCAACTTTTTTAAGTACATGCTTTTCTCCTTTTTCTGCTCCATGTATATTTTTCTGTATATACGAATTTTTTTATAAAACGCTCCCCGCGCGGACTTCAAGTAAATATATCTGTCTACACTTTTAGTCTAGGAAAATTGCTTTTTGTCTTCTTCCTGAGATGTTTAGCAACAATCCTAGCATTATGAAATTGCTAAGTAGTGAACTTCCACCATAACTTACGAATGGCAAAGGAATTCCTGTTATTGGCAGCAAGCCCATGGTCATTCCAATGTTTTCTATCATATGGAAGAAAAACACACCGGCTATTCCCATCGCGATATATGAGCCCGAATCGTCTTTGGCCGTTTTGGCGACATACACTGCTTTTGTAATCATTATAACATACAGTATTATTACAGACGCTGCTACAATAAAGCCCATTTCCTCAGCGATTAATGCAAAGATAAAGTCTGTGGTTTTAGGGTATAGAAAACCTAACTGGGTTTGGTTTCCCTTAAATAAGCCCATTCCAAATAGCTCACCAGAGCCAATTGCAATCTTTGACTGGATAATATTGTATCCTGCGCCTCTTGGGTCTAAGTCTGGATTTAAAAATACATCTATTCTAGTTTTCGCATGCTCTGGCAGCACAAAAAAGTATAGTAGTGGTGCTAATATAACAACTAAGAGTACTGCTGCAATAATATATCTTTTTTTAATTCCTGCTGCAAATAGCATGAATATCAATGCCATTACAAATGCAAAAGCAGTACCATAGTCTGGCTGCTTTATAATAAGTAGTGTTGGTACAGCAAAAACTAATAATACAAGCAATAGTCTTGTTGGTCTGCTTAATTCATCTTTGCCCTTGCTTTGTATTTTTGTAATTACAAGCGCTAGCATTAATATACAGATAATCTTTGCGAATTCCGCCGGTTGCAATGTAAACTGGCCAATGGTAAACCAGCTACTAGCTCCATTTATTGGTTCGGTAAATAGAACACCAATAAGCATAATAATGATTATTCCATATAAAACTGGCGATATTTTGGCAATAATATCATAATCTATAAAAATTATAACTATCATGACTGGGATACTTATTACTAGCCACATAACCTGCCTTTTTAATTCGTCATAATCGGAATTTTTAGTTGCAGAAGTTAGAGCCACAAGTCCTATTATTGTTAAAATAATAGCACAAATAAGTATCCCCCATTCAATATTCTTAAGAATTCTTCTTTTCATCCTCAACCTCATTTACATTATCATTGTTTGTCTCACTTAAATTGCTTTCTATTTGAACTTCGTCAGTTTGCTGGGCTAAAAGTTCATCTGTCAAAATTTCATTTTGTGCAATACTTTCCTCAATACTAATTTCAGGCTGAATATCCTCCAAGTTATTATCTTCATTTTCATTCTCTTTATACTCATTTTCTAGTGATGTATTTTCAGTATCTTGCTCGTTTTCATTTACCTGTTCGTTATTGTTTACCTCCGTTTGTGCCTCGTTGTTATTTGCTCCTCTACTAGCAACATCTCCTTCTAATTTTCTCGCTTCATTCTTTATTGTAATTATTGGAATGTTAGCATATAAAGCTGGAGCTCCTACAGAGCCATCTTCTCCCTCTTTATTTGTAAGCCTAACATCTATTTCCTTTTCATCTATATCTATATATTTTTTTATTACTTCTAATATTTCTTGTTTCATTAATTCTAAAAAGTCTGCTGAAATATTCGCCCTATCTTGCGCCAAAACCAGGTGTAGTCTTTCTTTTGCAGTATTTTTAGAATCTTCTTTTTCGCTTTTCTTAGCTCTTTTAAAAAACTTCATTATGCTTTCAAACATATTTTACCTCCGATAGTATTAATGTTTACCTTTTGCGAAAAAACCTCTCATTTTACCAAAAAGACCTTCCTTCTTTCCAGGCATAGAAACCTCAACATTCTCGCCTAAAATTCTTCTTGCAATTTCAATATATGCTTTGCCAGATGGTGCTTTTTCTTTTGTAACAACAGGCTCGCCCTTATTGGTTTGAGTTATTATATGCTCATCATCTGGAACAACACCAATTAAATCTATGGATAATAGGTCAACAATGTCATCAACATCCATCATTTCACCTTTTTTAACCATAGCAGGTCTTATTCTATTTATAATTAATTCAGGGTTCTTTATTTCAGAAGCCTCCAATAAGCCTATAATTCTATCTGCATCTCTAATTGCAGAAATTTCTGCTGTAGTTACAACTATTGCTCTGTCTGCTCCAGCGATTGCATTTTTAAAGCCTTGCTCTATTCCTGCTGGACAGTCTATTAAAATATATTCAAATTCGTCTTTTAGTTTTCCTATTAGTTCTTTCATTTGTTCTTCATTTATTGCACTTTTATCTCTAGTTTGGGCTGCTGGTAGTAAGAAAAGTTCGTTAAATCTTTTATCTTTAATAAGGGCTTGTCTTAATTTGCATTTTTCTTCAACAACGTCTACTATATCGTATACTATTCTGTTTTCTAAGCCCATTACAACATCAAGATTTCTTAAGCCTATATCAGTATCCACTAATGCAACTTTTTTATTTCTTAAAGCTAAAGCTGCACCAAGGTTTGCTGTAGTTGTAGTTTTTCCTACTCCGCCTTTTCCGGATGTTATAACTATAACCTCTCCCATATATTTTCCTCCTTATAAAAATGCACAATTCTAAACACTATTATTATATACGGAAATAGGCAAAACGTCAATGTTTCAAGCAAAAAAACATGTAAATTCTTCCAACTTGAAAGTACTTTTCCACAAAAAAATAGAATGTATACTAACACAATATACATTCTATTTTATAAGAAATTATATTATTCTTCATTTGGTACTGGTGCTCCTTTTGGGCATACACCTGCACATATACCACAGCCTATGCAAAGTGATTCATCGATAACATATCTTTCATCACCTTTTGATATACATTGCATTGAACATGCCTCTGCGCAAGCTCCACAGCTAATACATTTATCTGTTATTTTGTAAGTCATGACATTCACCTCCTTATATTAGTACGCAAAAAATATTTATATTACTATATTATTGCTATAATCGTTAGTTCATTCTTTTTTGTATGCTTCTTTAATACATTTCATCTTTTTCTGTTTCCTTATCCTGTTTTTCAAGTTCTTCTAGTTTTTGAAGCTCTGCCATATTTTCTTCTTCCTCTTTATCAACAACATTGGTTCCAACATTGTTAATAATTTTTAGCTCGCTCGCATTGTATTTTTTATAATATGTTTCATCATTATCATCTTTAAGTTTTACTTTTACTATTTCTCTTAAAGTCTCAATTGAATCAACAACACCCTCGCCTTCCTCTGTTTTAACTATTGCCCCTATTTTAGGAAGGTGACTTAATTTTTCTTCGTAAACCTCTTGCTCATATTTTAGGCAACACATTAATCTGCCACAATTGCCAGAAATTTTGGCAGGGTTTAGAGACATGTTTTGTTCTTTTGCCATTTTTATTGAAACTGTTTCGAAATTATTTAAGAAAGAGCAACAGCAAAGCTCTCTACCGCAAATTCCATTTCCGCCAATTCTTCTAACTTCATCTCTGACACCAATTTGTCTGAGTTCTATTCTTGTTTTAAAAATTGCAGCAAGTTCTTTTACAAGTTCTCTGAAGTCGATTCTTCCATCTGCTGTAAAGCAAAATAATAATTTGCTATTATCAAAACTATATTGAACATCTGTTAAATGCATATCTAAATGTAGTTTTTTTATTTTTTCCTCGCAAATTTTAAAAGCCTCTTTCTCCTTTTTCTTATTATCCTCATAATGCTTTATATCTTTGTAATTTGCCAGTCTAACAATGGTTTTAAGTGGTGTACTAAACGTAGTATTTGGCAATACTTTTTTCTTAGCAACAACCTCTCCAAGTTCTTCTCCCAAAGCAGTTTCGACGATTACTTTTGTTTTTATATTTACGTGTAAATTGCCTGGGTCAAAGAAATATATTTTTCCAGGTTTCTTAAACCTAACTCCTACTATTACTTTCATGAAATGCCTCCCAAATTTTTAGTAAAAGATTGTCAATGCACATATCATAATTTGCATTTGAATTTAATCTCTTTTTGGTAAGTTCTACTGTATTTACCGCATTAATATATTTTGGTTCATTTGTATGTTTCAATTTTTTCAAAAGAACAATGTTGAAATAGTCAAGTGCTTCTAAAATATCTTCTTTTGCTTTGTATAAAAACTCAGCCCCATTCCAAACGTCTACAATATCTTTGGAAGCAAGGTCATCCATAGTTTTGTCTATGTTGTTATACAATTCAGTATTTTTTCCTAATGATAGCAACTTAGAAATGCTACCATCGCATATATCTAACATGTTTTCACTTATCTGCATATTATTTAATTTAGCATAATTGCTTAGTTCTTCTTTTGATAAATTTTTGAATGAAATTTTTGTGCATCTCGACTTGATTGTGTTTAAAAGTTTGCTTTCATTTGACAATACTAAAATAAGTACAGCATATTCTGGTGGTTCTTCTAAAGTTTTAAGCAAGCAATTCTGTGCCTCTGTAGTCATTAGGTCGCTATTGTTTATAATATAAACTTTTTTATTGGAGATAATTGGCTTTTCCGCAATTTGCTCTTGCAAATTACGCACTTGGTCTATCTTAATATTTTTCCCGTCTTCGCTATCTATAATAGTGAAATCTGGATGGTTGCCACTATTAAACTTTATGCAAGATGAGCAAGTATTACAGCCTTCGTCATTATTTTCGCATAAAATAATTTTCGCGAACTCTGTTGCAAAAATCTTTTTTCCAATACCACTATTGCCAACAAACATATAGCTATGAACAAGGTTGCCACTTTTAATACTTGTTTCTAATAGATTTTTTATTTCGTCATTTCCAAAAATATTCTCAAAACTCAAAATTCCACTCCCAAATTTTAATTTACTTCACCAAATAGATTTAATGGCCAAAACCTTATCCAAACCTTACCTTCTATTTTTTCTAGAGGAATACAGCCAAACTCTCTACAGTCTGTTGAGTGTGACCTGTTGTCTCCCATTGCAAAAACGCAATTTTCAGGTACGACCAAGTCCGAGAAAACTCCCTGGTTTTCCATTTCAGTAACAACGTCGTCTGCCAAATATGGCTCGTCCAATTCCTCACCATTTATATAAACCTTGCCATCTGTAATTTGTACATGCTCTCCAGGTAGCGCAATTACTCTTTTAATATAGCTTTCTTTGCCAATCTCTAAAACATTGTGCACAAAACCACTAAACCAGTTCGTTGGTTCGTTTTCATATTTCGCAACAACATTATCGCTATCATATTCGTCAATATACACGTGCGTATCAGAAGGTGCTTCAAATGTTATTATGTCGCCGCGTTCAGGCATTTCGCCAATTGTTCTAGACCATCTATTTAAAATAAGTCTTTGGTTTTGAATTAGAGTTGGTTCCATAGAAATTTGTTTAACTATGGTTGGAGTACCTATATAATATCTAATTAGTAGAGCCAAAACAAAAGCTACTAATATACAAACTATCCATTCAATTATATCTTTTGCTCTATCGCTTATTTTCATATCAATCAACACTGTCCTTTGAAATTAATTTTCCTACAATATTATATATGTTTTTTTCTAACTTATCAATGCTTTTGTGAATAAATTTTGCAAAATTCCAAAAAATAAATATAAATTAATTGACAATAAAAAATTCTTGAATTATTATATTAGTAGTAATTACTAAAGAAGGAGTATATGGAATATGTTTAAGAGTGAAAATGGTTCAATGGCCGTTTATGTTACTGTTGTCCTTTTAACTATGCTATTACTTATTACCGCTGTATTTTTCTTGTCAAGCTCAGCTAGAAAAATACAACTTCAAACAGCAATTCAGGTAAAACAAACTTATGAGGCAGACAACAGCAAAGCAGCAGAAATATATGATAGATTGACTGGTAATGATTCAAATACACCTACTTATGTGTCGGATGGTCTTATATTACATTATGACGCAATAAATAATACAGGAAATGGACATAGTAATAATACAACAACCTGGAAAGATTTGAGCGGTAATGGAAATGATGGTATTGTAACCGGCGGAAACTGGGGCGATAGCTATTTAAGATTTACAAGCTCAACAGAACAAAATGGGGTTAAAACTAATAGGAACTTTCCTATAGATTTTTCTAATACATTTAACATAGTATTCAAATTGTCAAGTGTAAATAGCGTAGAAGCACTATTTGGTTCACGAACCTCAATATCTGATGGCATGATGCTATTTAATTATAGTACTGATGATAATCTTTCTCTTGATACTAAAGGTAGTAATACAAGAATAGCACTTGGAGACAGATTAAGCGCCAATACAATATATGATATATCTATTACTTTTTCAGGAACAACTTGTAAATTGTATGTAAATGGTCAGTTGACAAATACAGAAACTTTTACAGACGCGACAATAAACTTCCCTCTTACTGTGTTTACCGCAGGAACCAGGTCGAATTCCTTAGGCGATATATATAGTGTGAAGGTTTACAATAGGGCTCTTACAGATGCGGAAATACAACAAAATCACAATATAGATAGTCAAACTTATAAGTTTTAAGTGGTAAAAATGTCTCATGGCATGCCTTTCGCACAAAAAGAACGATACATAGTATCGTTCTTTTTGTGACTTCTACTCCTTATTGCTCATTTCTTCTAATTTAAGAAGTGCTTCCCATCTTCTGTCTACCTCGTCTTGGAATTCCTTTATCATCCATTCATTTCCAGGTTTAAACATATGCTTAAATCTTTTTTGTGGTTTCAAGAATTCTTCTATAGGTAGCCTTTTAGCTGGTTTGTAGTTTATTTTGTATTTTCCATTTTCCACTTCATACAATGGCCAATAGCATGTCTCTACAGCCAATTTATTTATTTGCATTAAGTCTTCTGTTGGGTATCCCCAGCCTCTTGGACAAGGTGATAATACATTTAAGAATGTTGGACCTTCTGTATAAATTGCTTTTTCTGCCTTTTCGTATAAATCTTTGAAATTCATGTAAGCTGCTGTTTGTGCAACATATGGTAAGTGATGTGCTTCCATAATTTCTGTTAGGTCTTTTCTTGATTGCATCTTTCCAGGAATTACGCTTCCTGCTGGGCTTGTTGTTGTGTCCGCAAATCTTGGTGTTGCAGACGAACGTTGTATACCTGTGTTCATGTAAGCTCCGTTATCATAACATACATAAGTCATGTCATGACCTCTTTCCATTGCTCCAGACAAGCTTTGTAGACCAATATCATATGTTCCACCGTCTCCACCAATAGCAATAAACTTGGTGTGCTTGTCCTCTGGCAATTTTCCTTGCTTTTTCATAGATTTATATGCAGCCTCTACTCCTGAACATGTTGCAGCAGCACATTCAAATGCTGTATGAATATATGAGTCTGTCCACGAAGTGTATGGATAGATACATGTAGAAACTTCCATACAACCTGTAGCATTTGCAATTACTACGTGGTCTTCTGGTTTTACTGCTCTTAGTACCATTCTCGTGACTGGCGGAGCACCACACCCAGCACACATTCTATGACCCGGTGCAAATCTTGATGGTCTTTCAGCCACTACTTCTTTTAAATTATATGCCATAAAATTTCTCTCCTTTCTACTTCCTCAAACCTACATATCTGTAAGGATTTTCAATTTTATCTTTCTTGCTATCTTCAATTAAGTCGTTAAATACAGATTCAATTTCTTTTGTAGTTGTATCTCTACCACCCAAACCATATACATAGCTTGAAGTTGGTACATTTACTCCATTTACTTGCATTCCAGATGTAATATCTGTGAATAAAGCTCCTCCTGCGCCATTTAACGAATCTGCTTTGTCTAAAACAGCTACAGCTTTCAAATGTGATAAAGCTTTTGCAATTTCTTCTGCTGGGAATGGTCTAAACACACGAACTTTTAAAAGTCCTGCCTTTACGCCTTTTTCTCTTAGACTATCTACAACATCTTTTGTTGTACCAGCAGTTGAATTCATACAAACTATTGCTACTTCTGCATCGTCTAGCTTGTACTCCTCGAATAAGCCATATTTTCTTCCTGTAAGTTTTTCAAACTCTTTTGAAACCTCAAGGATAACTTGTTTTGCGCTTTTCATGGCTTCTGCTTGTTGATATTTATGCTCGAACAAAAACGCTTGCAAGTCCATCGGTCCAATTGCCATAGGTTCTTTATCATTTAATAAATAATGTTTTGGATGATATTCTCCAACAAATTTCTTTACTTCTTCATCTTCTAGTAAAGTAATATTTTCAATTGAATGTGATGTAATAAAACCATCTTGGCACACCATTAATGGAAGTAACACATTCTCATTTTCTGCTATTCTGTGAGCCATTAGTAAGTTATCATACGCCTCTTGGTTATTCTCTGAGAAAAGCATTATCCAGCCACTATCACGTACTCCCATTGCATCAGATTGGTCATTGTGTATGTTTAAAGGTCCTGATACTGCCCTATTTACCAAAGACATAACTATAGGTAGTCTAAGGCTTGAAGCAATATATATCATTTCCCACATAAGTGACAAACCATTTGCAGAAGTAGCTGTCATAGCTCTTGCTCCTGCTGCCTCAGCACCAATGCAGGCACTCATAGCACTGTGCTCACTCTCAACTGCAACAAATTCAGTATCAACCAACCCATTATCCACAAAAGTAGAAAAATATTGTGGAATTTCGGTTGATGGTGTTATTGGGAAAGCCGCTACAACATCAGGGTTAATTTGTTTCATAGCTGTTGCTGCTGCTTCGTTTCCACTTAAACGTTCTCTTATACTCATTTAATCCTCTCCTTCCATAGTAATAGCTCCCACTGGACAAACCTTACTACAAACTCCACAACCCTTGCAATAATCGTAATTGAAGTCTGTACGCTTTTGGTCTTTTCCCACTGGAATTGCATCTTCTGGGCATACTGGGAAACATAAACCACATTGAATACATTTTTCTGGAATGTAAATAGGTTTAACACTTCTCCAGTCGCCTGTTTTGAAATCTTTTGAATTACCAGCTTCGTAGATGTTTCCACCTATTGTCATTTCACATGCTGGTGTGTTTTTATCTATTTTTGACATGTTATCTCTCCTTTCTGAAGTTAGTATGTTTTTACCTTTTACTAATTACCTATTATAGGTCTTTTTACTTTTCTACATGCCACGTTGTTTTAGCAAACCTGCTTTATCTCCTCCAACGCCATCTTTAGTGCCTTCATGTTTCCATCAATCACCTCTGGCTTTTTAGCAAATTTATGCTTAAATGAGCCTTCCATATCTTTTACGAATTCTTCCTCATTCATTATACCGCTCACCTTTACAATCGCTGCAAGCATTGGTGTATTTGGAAAATATTTTCCTAGAGTTTCCATAGACACTTTTCTAGCATCTATTGTGTATACCCTACCTTTATATCCATTTAATAAACTTTCTAGCTCCTCTTTGTTTTTTGTTGTGTTTATTACAATTGCACCTTCTTCCTTTAGGCCATCTGTAACATTAACACTTTCTAGCAAAGTATCATCTACTACAACAACAAAATCTGGCTCATAGATATTGCTATGAATTCTTATTGGCTCGCTGCTAATCCTGTTGTATGCTGTTATAGGTGCGCCCATTCTTTCTGGGCCATATTCAGGAAAACCTTGAATATATTTACCAGTGTTAAAAGCCGCATCAGCTAAAAGTAGTGATGCTGTTTTTGCACCTTGTCCACCTCTACCATGCCATCTTATTTCTATCATGTCACTCATTTGGCAAAACCTCCTTTTCATTTAATACGTACAGTATATAACTTTCCGCCTCGATAGTCAATAAGTTCGACCCCTGATTTCAAAAATCTCTCATTTTCAAAATCAAGGGTCGCTTTTGTAACCTTGCAAAGTAGGGACACGTCTTTTCTTGCAAATTTTTGCAAACTAGGGACAGGTCTTGTTCATCCTCTTTGATATATTAAATCAATATCTTCATTCTAGGCCTGTCCACAAAACAAAAAAACTTCGCTCTAAGACCAAGTTGTACCTTATATTTCTTCATTATTAGAACCTCCAGTTTTAGTTTGCTAATATTTCTTCAACTTCTTCAAAAGCTTCGTCAATAGAACACACTTTGCCGTTATCAGTATCTTCCATTCCCTGCCTTAGCTTTTCTACTAAGTCCTTTTCATCTTTTATAACCAAACTTTCTGGAGCTTTATTAGAAATAGATGTATATTTAAGATACTCAATATAATCAATCACTTTTCCAGAAAACTCCTCTGGTAATTCTTCTATTTCTTTTAATAATTGTTGTTTTTGTACAGACATAACTTTCATATTATATATTATACCATATGTTTTAAAAAAAACTATATTTTTCGATAAAAAGTTAATTGGAATTCACAAAATATTTACATAAAGCCATAGTAATATTTTTTTAATTCATGATATACTAATTACACACAAATTCCGAAGGGAGCCCATATAGAGTATTTTGTCAACTCCATATGGGTTATTTTATTATAATATTTTTGGGTGATATAAATGCTCACAAGATTGAGAGAATTGAGGGAAGACCATGATTTGACGCAAGCCAAATGTGCTCAAATTGCAAACATTTCTAAAAATTCATATATTAGATATGAGAATGGCGAAAGAATTATTCCTTTGGATACTGCAATGGTCTTTGCTAAATATTATAATGTTTCTTTGGACTATATTGCAAAAATGACCAATGAAATAAAGCCATATAGAAGCTCAAAATAATTTTTGGACATTGAGGAGTGTCCCCAACGTCCAAGCTTTATTTTCTTGTAGGGAGGCGTATTACAACCTCTGTTCCCTTGCCTACCTTGCTCTTTATATCGATACTGCCTTTGTTTTGGTCAAGTATTTCCTTTGCAATTGATAGTCCAAGTCCTGTTCCACCTAGCTCTCTACTTCTCGCTTTATCCACTCTGTAGAACCTGTCAAATATTCTGGTTAGGTCTTCTTCTGGAATTCCTATTCCGTTGTCTATTATTTTGATATATGCGTCATTATACACAAACCCCACATATACCTTTATTGTGCCATTATCTGGCGTGTATTTTATTGCATTTGATAATATGTTTAGTACAACTCTTTCTATTCCGTCTTTGTCTGCTACTACTGGTGGTACGCTAGCGGTAACAAAACACTCCACATGATGTTTCTTTTTTTCTATTTGATAGCCCAATTTTTCTTGGCACTTTTTTACCAATTCTCCCAAGTCAAAGTCTGTCGTGTCTGTAACTATTTTCTTATTATCATATCTTGATAGGGTTAATAAGTCTGTTACCAATCTTGCCATTCTCCTTGCTTCTGAAGATATTACGTTTAGGAATTTTACTCTAGTTTCGTCGTCATAGTCACCTTCCAATAGCGTGTCTGAATAGCCCATGATTGAAGTAATTGGTGTTTTTAGTTCGTGCGATACGTCTGCCACAAACTCTTTTCTCATATTATCTAGTTTTACATGCTCTGTAATATCCTGTATTAGTGCAATTACACCAGCTGGTCTATCGTTCTCGTCTTGAAATGGCGCAAAAAGAATGTTTACATATTTGTCTCCCACATTTTTTCTCTGCTCAGAAGATGTCCAGTTTTCAAGGTATACTATTTTTTCTATGTTAATATCAATGTTGAGTTTCTTAAATATTTTTTCAAAACTATTTTCTCTGTCAGACAAGCCAAGCAGAGTCTTTGCTGCCGGGTTAATATGTATTATTTCTCCATCCATATCAAAAGCAATAATTCCATCTGTCATGTGCAAAAGTATTGTTTCAATTTGCTTTTTCTGCCTATTTACTTCACTTAGCTTTTGGTTTAGCTCATTTGTCACTATGCTAAACGCATTCTCTAGGTCGCCTAAGTCGCCATCATTTTTTATTTTGTCACCTATTTGCACATTTTCTCCTGATGCTATCTTTTCTGCGCTTTTTATAAGTTTTCTCATAGGCGAAACAAAAGATTTAAGCACAAAATATCCAACCAATATAGAAATTACTGTATATACAGACGTAGCAACGATTATAAGCACTTTAGTTTGGTGCAATTGTGCATTTATATTTGCAATTAATTCTATATTCTCTTGATGATTACCTATTGTTTCTAGTTGGTTCAGCATATAAATATAACTCATACCTAAGCCAATTATTAATATTAAGCCAAGTACAAAAAATATTATAACTATTTTTAAATTTATATTTTTTTTCATATCTATTTTTAATGGTTAGCAATTATTAATTGCTAACCATTTTTCTCCTTTTCTTTAGATGATAAGTAATATCCTACTCCTCTTTTAGTAATTAATAATTTAGGACTAGATGTATCCACTTCTATTTTTTCTCTTATTCTTCTTATTGTAACATCAACTGTTCTTATGTCTCCATAATATTCATATCCCCAAACTTTTTCAAGCAGCGCTTCTCTTGTTACTACTTGTCCAGGTTGGTTTGCTAAGTATCTGAGTACTTCGAATTCCCTTAGCGTCAGGTCTATAGGCTTATTCCTTACTCTAACTTCAAACTTGTCTAAGTTAATGAATATTTCGCCTATTTCAATTGTTTTGTCTTTTTCTTCTCCTTTATTAGTTGTATGTTCTTCAGGTTTTTGCGCACTATTTGCACTATTTAGCTCAGCCTTTCTCAAATTTGCTTTTACCCTAGCCATTAGCTCTCTAACGCTGAAGGGTTTTGTAATATAGTCGTCTGCACCTAGCTCCAAGCCTAGTATTTTGTCTATTTCTTCAGTCCTTGCAGAAATCATTATTATTGGTATATTTAAAGTGTCTCTAATCTTCTTGCATACAGTTAGACCGTCTACCTTTGGTAACATTAAGTCTAATAGAACCAAATCGGGCTTTTGCTCAAAGGCAAGTTCTATTGCTGTTCTACCATCATTTGCTTCTATTACGTCATATCCTTCTTTTTTTAGGTTATAGTCTAGCACGTTTATTATCAATTTCTCGTCATCTACTATTAATATTCTTTTTTTTGCTTCTTCATTTTTTCTATCTTCCACAAAAAATTCACCTTTCCTATTTCCTTTTGCTTATACTTATATCACAAAAAAGTTAAATTTACAAGTGATATAAACATTTTTTTACATTTCTTTTTCTTCTTCCCTATTGTTTTGTAAAGTGTTATCTTTTGCTATATAATCCATTAGGCTAATATTGCCCTTTTCGTCTCTTAGTAATGTTTTTGTGGCAAGACTTGATATGTTGCCATATAGTTTTTTCATTTCTGCTATAGCATTGTATTTTGATATACTATCTGTTCTTAATTCTTCTTCTAACTCGGCATATTTATCTAGTTGAAATATTAAATCGACCATTTCATCAGGAATATTATTTTCCTTACCAAGTCCAAAGATAATGCCATTGTTATTGTTGTATTTAATTTCTTGTCCGTCTTTATCTATGATTATTGAGGCATACTCTCCTATAGTACCATCTGTACCATAGTTAATCTCTACATTCTTACTACTTGTTCTTTCTAGTCTTGATATTTTCTCTTTAATTACAGTTGAATTTAATTCTTCTATCTCGTGTAGTTTCTCAATAATTTCATTATCCGTTATATTTAACTGTCCTTTATCTGCATTGCTAAATCTTTCAAAGAAATCGTCGTATTTTTCCATTTTTTCAACAGTCGCTTGAGTCATTGCAAGAGATTGTGAATCATAACCCATACTTTGTAGTTGAGTTACTGTGGTCTCTGGTGCCTTGTCTTGCAAACTAGCATATGTAAAACCACCAATTCCAATACCAGCAGCCAGCATCATTGCTCCGATTTTTAATTTCATTTTTAAAGCTTGCTTTTTTGCCTTTTCTCTTGCTCTATATGCAGTACCTTTTTTTACCACATATCTTCTTTCTGGTGCTCGCCTACTATTTATTCTTCTGCCCTCTCTATATCCTTGCCTGTAATTAGCATCATTTCTGGCATAATCACTCCTTCCAGGCATTCCTCTGTTTGCCTGATTTCTCTGTGGTGGCACTTGCCTTCCACTATTAGCCATTCTTCTTCTAAATTCTTGTGCTTCATCTCTCATATTACAACATTCCCTTCCCCCGTCTCGTTAATTTATCTTTTAGTTCTTGTTTTGCTCATATTATATATTATTTTTTGTTTTTGTCAAGGGATTTCGTATTGGGGACAGGTCTCACGGCGAATTTTTTTTCGTCGCGAGACCTGTCCCTAAAACGAAATTTTTTTCGCTGCGAGACCTGTCCCTAATACGAAATTTCTAAATTATAAGCTCTACATTGTTTACTTGTCCGTTGTCTTTCAAGGTAATTCCCTTTCCTTCTATCTTCTCGCCATTCAAGTACAGTTCCTTTACTCCCGTATTCTTCTTATTCATGACTTTTATATTATATACGCTGTCTCCATATTTGTACCTTATGCTATACTCGTCCCAGCTATCCGGTATGCATGGCTCTATTTTTAAAATGTTTCCTTCAATATTTAGACCCAAAATATATTTTATTCCAGCTTCATACATCCAGCTGCTAGAGCCCGTGTACCAAGTCCATCCGCCTCTGCCTTCGAGCTCTCCTCCATATATATCGGCTGCCATTACATATGGCTCTACCTTGTACTTTTTGGCTGCTTCTTTGGTTCTGGAGTGTTCAATTGGGCTTATCATTCTGAAATATTCCACTGCTTGATTTCCAAACCCAAGCAATGCTTCTGCTATTATTGTCCATATTGCTCCATGGGTGTATTGCCCACCGTTTTCTCTTGTGCCTGGAATATATGCTTTTATATAGCCTGGCTCTAGTTTTCCTTTGTCAAATGGTGGGTCTAGCAGTTTTATTATTCCTGCTTCCTTAGACACTAAGTGCTTCTCTAAGCTTTCCATTGATATATACTTTTTGTCATTGTCGCCTGCGCCAGAGATTGTTGCCCAACTTTGCGCGATGCTGTCAATTTTGCATTCTTCATTTTGTATGCTTCCGAGTACATTGCCATCGTCCATGAAGGCTCTCCTATACCATCTTCCATCCCAACCATTTGTGTTTAATGCTCGTTTTAACTTTTCAGTAACTTCATTGTATTTTTCTATTCTGCTAGTTATTGCATTGATTTTTTTAACTAATTTTTGCTCATTATCGCTAATTTTAGAGTTACCACTTATTTCTTCTGCTAGTTGCATCTCTTGTTTTATCAAATCATTTTGGTGTACATCTTGTTGACTATCATTAATTAATTTCAGCCCCTCAGGAGTATTAATTCCTTTTATTAACTCCTTCTTAACTTCTTCCAAGACTTGTACAAACCCTTTTAAAACTTTATATTGGAAAAAGCCAAGCCATACGCTTTCACCTCTACCTTTGTTGCCTACTGTGCTAAAGCCGTCATTCCAATCACCTGAGCCTATTTTCGGTAAGCCATTTTCTCCAAAGTTCAAAGATTTATCTATTGCTCTTATGCAATGTTTTAATATACTTTCTTTTTCCTCAGATGGTGGGTACAAGTCATAGCGCTCGTCAACGTTCTCCTCTAGCAAAGCTCCTTTTACGTAGCATGTTTCTTCTTGCAAAATATCATATTTTCCAGTGTATCTAATATATTCCATTACCATATATGGCAACCACAACAAGTCATCAGAAAACCTTGTTCGAATTCCTCTACCTGTTTCGTCATGCCACCAGTGCTCAACGTCTCCCTCAATAAATTGATGCTGACTATGCTTTAATATTTGCTTTCTCAAAAATTCCTCAGAAATATATTTAAGTCCTATACAATCTTGCAACTGGTCTCTAAAGCCAAATGCTCCGCCAGATTGATAATATCCGCTTCTTGCATACATCCTTGAACACAGTGTTTGGTAAAGTAGCCAACCATTAAGCAAGATATTCATTGATTCCAAAGGTGTATTTACTTTAATTTTTCCAAGCAATTCTCTCCAATACCTTTTTGTGTTTTCATATTCGTTTATTGCATTATTTACATTTGTGTACTTATATGCCGTGTCTTGAACGTCCAGCTGTTCTTTTCCCGCACCTAAAGTAATTACCACATCTTTGCTCTCAAAAGAATCAAGCTCAATTTTCATTTCTATTGCTACCATCTCATTTTTGCCCAATGTATTTTCTCTGTCCAATTCTAACTTCTTAATTCCCTCAGGACTTTTAATTGTGCCTTTTCCTATGAAAAAGTCCTTGTTTCCTGAATAGGACGTAATTTTCTCGCTACATGTTATATATGCAATCGTCCTTTTGTCTGTCTCTTGGGTTTGATTTTGCATAGTGAGCAAATTCATATTTTCGTTAAATTTAAGCTCAATATATCCATCTGTTTTTATTTCATCTTCGTCAAGTACAGGTTTCATGCAGTATACAATTTTTATTTTTTTCTTCTTTGCCATTTTATTTTCCAAATGCAATATTTGTACTTTTGCACTATCCTCTTTTGGCACAAAAACCTCTACTGTTTGAGATATTCCGTCACTTGTATGCAAGTATCTACTATATCCAAAACCATACACCACATAGTAATCGCTATCATCCGGAGCAGGGTTAATAGCCCCTGACCAAGCCTTTTTTGTCTCCATATTCTCCAAATATATTATCTCTGATGGCACATCTGTTACCTGATTGTTATTCCAAGCGGTTATCCTATTAAGTCTGCTGTTTTTATACCAAGTGTATCCTCCCATTCCTTCTGTAACTACTGTTCCGAAGTTTTCATTTGCCATGATGTTAGACCAAACCGTAGGCAATCTTTCCTCTTTGTTTGTTCTTATTATATATTCTGCTCCATCTTCTGAAAAACCGCCATACTCGTTATAGTATTTTAATTTTTCCTGTTCCAATTCCTTTCTTTCGGTTTGCTCCTCAATCAATTGCTTAGTTGGTGTTTCGTCACCTATTTCTTTGATTTTTTCGATATATTCTTCCTCAAAGTCTTTTAACTGTCTAGCAATACTTCCTAAGTGAGCATTTATTAGCAGATTTGCCCTATATTCTACTATTCTCTTTGAGCTTTTTTCCAAATTGCTTAATACAAATATTCCACCATTTACATTTTGCATATATCCTAAATTTCTGTCCAGTATTGCATTTTGAATTTCGTCATACAGATAACTTTCGTATGTCTTCTTTTCCTCATTCAATATTACCAAATCTATATTTATATTTTTTATTCTAAAATATTCGTAGGCTTTTAAACTGTCTTTCACAACGCCTATATCGCTTTCATCTCTAATTTTCACCAAAAGTATTGGCAAATCGCCCGAAATTCCATATTTCCAAAGTTCGCTCTGCGGTGCTTCTTCCGGTATTTTTCCTTTATACATTAAGAGTTTTAGTGGGTTGTGTAATATTAAATAGCCCAGCATCTTTTGGTATTCCTCTATTTCCTTTGCTTTGACGCCTAAATACATTGCCTCTGCTTCCACTTTTGCCTTTGCTAAATTCATGCTTCTAACAATTTTTTCATTATTCATGTTATCGCAAGCCAGCTTTATCGCTTCTTCTCGGTTATCTGAAACAGAAATTATTAAATCTAATACTACTTTCTGGCTAGGCATAATTTTAATGGTTCGCCTCATTGCTACTACTGTATCCAAAGATTGCTTCTCTTTTTTGCTAAGTGGCATTGAATTTTCTACAGCTATTGGCAATTCCACATTTTGCCTTCCCACAAATTTTTCTTTGTCTAGCTCATACTCTAATTCTCCCATTGTTTCGCTTTCTGTATATAAGTTCACTCCCATATAAGTATCATTTTGCCCAGCCTCTCTCGCTTTCCTTTTTACAATAATTGTGCCGCTGTCTTCTAAATATTCTGATGATAGGAACAAATTATTGAAAGCCTTGTGAGAGTAGTCTTGGTTAAATGAGCAAAGTATCGGCTCTAAGAAACTATTTACTTCTATTATCTCCTCTGAATTTCCTAAGTTCTTGAGCTCCATCCTTCTTATTTCCACAGGATTATCTGGTGTAACGAAAATTTTTGTGGTAGTCTCAATTCCTCCATCTTGTCTTACAAATTTGCTCATGTCTGGTGTAAAGTACACTCCGTATTTATCCGCTGGAGCTAGATAATTCATCTGTCCAGATGTCCAAATTCTTTTTGTTTTTATGTTTTTAAAGAAAAAGAATATTCCCTGCTGCACGTCATCTGTTTTCTTAAATCTGTTTATTACAATATTTTTATACTTGCTGTATCCATTTCCTCTTTGGTCAACCACCACAGAATAATCTTCATTTGCGATAATGTTTATGCTGTTTATTTTGTCGTATGGTTTGTTAAACTCTCTTAAAGAATATGTTTCGTAATCTACATTTTTTATTTTCTCTACCTTTTCCTTCTGCTCTTTCGTAATAATAACATTCTCTGGCATCCTTTCTTCTAGTAATATTTCCACAGCCTGCATTTCTGGGTTTTGCATAAATCTTTTTTGTAAAACATTGTTGTTAAATAAATTGTTTAATGAAAGCAAAATTAGCCCTTGGTGGTGTGCCATATATGTTTTTACCACTGCACTTTTTTCGTTTTTTCTCAGTCTGTTTAAAGTGTAGTCTATAGATTCGTAAAACCCATATTGGTCGTACATTCCTTCTTTTTCTAATCTTTTTATATTTTCTATCGTATCACGTGGTGCATCGTTTATTGCCAAAAATGTTCCATAAGCAGACACCACCATTTCGTCCGCTAGTCCTCTCTTTAAGCCGAGCCATGGAATTCCAAACGCCTTGTATTGGTAATTGTTGTTAAGGTCTCTTAGGTTAAACGCCGCTTCCGAAATTCCCCACGGAATATTTAACTTGTCCGCATATTTTATTTGAGACATTATTGCAAACAAACTAGACTCGCTTATTATTCCACCTGGATATTTCGGAATATTTATATTCGGCATTAAATATTCAAACGCAGTACCAGACCATGATATAAGACCTTTGTATTTGTCCACTATTGTTAATGTTCTGCTCAAATTATGCCAATGCTTTGCCGGAACATCTTTTTTGGCTATAGCCACCAAACTTGCCTGCCTTGCTTCTGAGGCAAGTAGGTCGTAATATGAAGGTGTTAGATTATTGTCTTCAACATTAAAGCCTATCGAGAAAATTCTATTCTCCTTGCTGTATAAATGAGAAAAGTCTGTATCTGTAATTAGTGTATCTATTGTTCTGAGCATAAGGTCTATTTTTGGTAATAGCTCTATGATACCGCTCGTTTTCTATTTCTGTATCGCCTTTCACTTTTGTCCTAATATCTTCTAAGAACTGTTTTAGTGTATATAAGTAACCTACAAAATTACCGCTGTCAACAGTTGAAACATATTTAGGAACTAAAGGCTCTAAGGTTTGAATATCATACCAATTATATAAATGTCCATTCCATTTTTGCATACGCGAAATTGTATCAATCATTTTTGATAATAACTGAATAGTATCTTCTAAGCTTTCATATCCCATGTCGTAGCTTGATGACACAGCTAAAAGCGCAAGCCCGATATTGGTTGGCGAAGTTCTATACACAACCTTGTTTCTTCTATCTTCTTGGTAATTGTCTGGCGGCAAATAGTTTGCATCTTCGGTTAAATATGTCTTAAAGAACCCCCAAGTTTTTTCTCCAATTCCTTTCAAGTACTTTTGTTCTTCCTCGCTTAAATACTGAATTGCCGGCTTTTCCTCTATTTTGTTTCCAACGTATTTTATTACTCCTGGCGTAATAAGCCACAATATTCCAAGTATTACTCCCCAGATATTTCTGTAAAGTAAAATTAATAAAACTGCTCCTGCAAGTACATTTGCCCACATACTTCTATAGTATGAAAACATGTCTGTTTTTGTATTTAGCTCAGCTTCCTCCGCTGTTGTCCACTCAAGCAAATGCTTTTTGCTTTTGCACATTCTATAAATCGTTTTGCAAATGCTACTTAGCATTGCAAAAGCCTTGTCTGGTAAAGTTCCAATTTCCAAAACTGCCCTTATAAAACTTGCCTTTATTCCAGATACCGTTTTGTAGAAAGTCTTTTGCCCCTTTTCTCCATCTTTTTTGTATATTATTCTATTTACCATCTCCATAACAGATGGAATTATAAGCGCCAATATAGCTATAGTAACAAATGGCCAAACTTTTATATTGTATACTACGTCCACTATGCTTAGAAATATAATAAGCCCAAAAACCACAGGCGTAAAAGCGCTTTTTACTAGGTTGTTTAGTATTTTATATTTCGAAATTAAGTTCAAAGGATTAGGCTTGTATTTTCCATCCTTTCCTTTAATCTTTCCCCTTAGCCACCTTATAATTTGCCAGTCTCCTCTTGTCCATCTGCTAAGTCTTGTTTTAAAACTAAGGTATGTTGCTGGATAGCCGTCCATTAGCATGATGTCTGAAGCAAGACCTGCTCTTAAATATGAGCCCTCCAATAAATCATGGCTAAGCACAGTATTTTCAGGTATTTCATTTCTCAAAACCTCTGAAAACACCTTTAGGTCATAAATACCTTTTCCTGTATAAATACCTTCCTCAAAATTATCTTGGTATACATCTGAAATCGCATTTGTGTAAGAATCTGTACCACTTGAGCCAGAATACAACTTGGTAAACAAAGTTCTGCTCGCCGCATCTAAGCTTATTCCCACACGCGGTTGAATAATTCCGTGTCCACTTACAACTGCCCCATCTTTTACCTCAGGCTTGTTCAAAATGTGTGCAGCGGCCCCAATTAGTTCCAGACCCGAATTAAGCACTAGCTCTGTATCTGCATCCAGTGTAATAACATACTGCACTTTTGGAAGTTTCTCTAGGTCAATCGTGTTTACCCTAAACTCATTGTTTTTATTCTTCAAAACATACTCGTTAAATTGCTCAAGAAGCCCTCTTTTTCTCTCCCAACCTAAATAGCACTCCTCCTGTGAATTCCATTTTCTTTGCCTGTATATGAAATGAAATCTCGGAAAATTTTGACTAGGATACTTTTTGTTAAGCTCATTTGCAAGCTCAATTCCCAATTCAGAAATCTGCTCATCAAACTCCTCTTTCTCTTTGCTGCTGCTTGTAACATCTCCTAAAAGCGCAAAATATAGGTTATCACTCTTGTTTGCAATGTAATACACCTCTAACTTTTTAAACATTTCTTTTAGCTTTTCTGGTTTAGAAATAATTGTAGGAATAACAACGAAAGTAGCCGCATCCTCGGGCACGCCAGACTGTAAGTCAAGCTTTGGAATTTGTTTTGGCTTAACTACTTTGCTTAAAATGTATTGCAATATTTGTATAAAAATAATTTCTATTGGTAAATAAAGCAAAATAGCTGTAATTGTAGATACTAGTGCATTTCTTGTTTCAGAATACATATATAGCCCGAAAAGAATTGAAACAAGCAAACTAATTGCAATTTTTACAAAAATATATGTGCTCATTTTCTTTTCATTTGACCAGTACTTTAAATTCTTGCCAAGTAGAGTGCTCATGAGCTCCTTTCTTCCTTCATCTATTAAATAGTAGCCAATATGAGCCCTTTTGCCCTCTTTTCCCCCTGCCATTTCCAAACATTTTTTAGCAATATATATTTCAGAAATCTTTGTTTTCTTTGAAATCTCTTGAATTTTATTCCTGTAATAAATCTTTGTTTTATAGTCCATTTTAGAGTAAACATTCGCCGGGTCCTGCTTTAGCACATCATCAACTTGATTTATTTTCTCGAAAATGTCGATAAAATTAATTCTTTGAATATTCTTGATGCTGGTAATTGCATTGCCTATGGAAACCTTTTTTACAGCTATGTCAAAATGCTCCTTCTTTACCACCTCGTAAATCTCAATTCCCATTTTATTAACCTGTTCCTCAAGCACATTCAAAAACGGATAGCCTTTTTTGCCAAACTGCCTTAACTTAAACGACATGTACTCAATAAATGGGTATTTCATCTCCCCATACTCTTTTACCTTCGCCTTATATTCATTTAACTTGCCAAACTTTAGCTCCTCTTTCGACTTATTTTCAATAAGTCTCTCGATAATATTCTCCACCCTGTACTTTTGAAGTTGGCTAGAAACTATGCGCTCGCATATCTGCCTAATATTTTCAATCAAAGAAATTTGCAAAAATACGCCAACATTCCAGATTTCCTCCATGTTAAGCTTCTTCTTTTCTTGATAGCTCCTAAGTAGGTCTGTTAGTACATTTCCATCAACTCTGTTATCTGTATATGAAACAATCTCATTTGCTAAAACATAAATTCTAGCAAAACCATAATTCGTTCCATTTGCAATTCCCAAAAAATTCCTATATTTTTTGAGAGTTAGAGTTTTCTCTATGTTCTTTACAGTCTCATCTATTACATAATAGTTGTCGAGTAGCCACTCTCCAGCTGGATGTATCGGAATTTTTAGTCTAATATGTTCGTTTAAGAGATTGTAAGTATCTGTTATAACGCAGAAATTATCGAGCATCCTTGGAATTGGATATGTTATTTTATCTGCCCTTTCTTTTAAAGTCTGGTCTGAAGCCAACTTTTCTAAATATGCCTCTAGTTGCTGTTTATCTAAAACTGCACCTTTAGTGTTTAATACTTTATAACTTTTCAAAAAAATACACTCCTTGCTCATATGCCTTTTTACATATTTTTGCCAAGAAGTGTGAAAAATATTCAATTTTTAGTTAAATTTTTGAATTTTTTTATTTTTGTTTTGCACAGCGTACTAAACTTTTTTGCATTTTTTAAAGCACATGGCTTAAAGCCATGTGCTAATTGTAGTACTTAGATGAACAAGTTCTCATCGGAACCATAAATTTTCTTATAATTCTCTAGACTCCTTTCTAAGTACTCTCTGTTGCTTACAGCGTAAGCAATTGTTACCACCATCAAAGCGGCGGCTCCTACGAGTGCCATTACGGCTAGATGCTTCTTCATGTTGAGTTTCCTCCTCGTAATTATTACAGTCAAATGACTGTAATAATTATTATACCATATTTTGCCTCATTTGACTAGATATTTTGTAATTTTTATCACAAAATCAAAGATAGTTCAAGGTTTATTTTGCACAAATTCAAGGATAGTTATACTATAAATTTGCACAAAATCAAAGATAGTAGCATTGTTGTTTTACACAAAATCAAAGATAGTGTAACAATCATCTATTGAAATAATCATTGATGCCATTGTAAATTCCCCATGCCAACTTATCTTGGTATTCATCTGTTTGAAGTAGCTGCGCTTCTGCCGGGTTAGATAAAAAGCCGCATTCCACTATTGTTATTGGTATCTCTACATATTTCATTAAGTACACTGTATTTAACTGAGCTGGTGTTCTATCATTTTCCTTTTGTATTGCATCATTCAAGTTATTTTGTATCATTGTTGCAAGTGTTTTGCTGTCTTCATTTCCTTTTTTATAAAATGTTTGCCATCCATCATATTGCGTTTCTGCTATTTTATTAAGGTGTATTGATACAAATGCGTCTGCACTAGAGTTATTGCCAATTTTTACTCTATTGTGCATGTCAGATACTTTCTTCTCTCTTATGCTGCTACTCTCTGCATCATAAATAGCATTTTCGTCAGAACGTGTTAATAAAACTGTACAACCACTTTGCTCTAGTAGTCGCTGCAATTTCAATGCAATTTCTAGGTTTATTTCAGCTTCAGTTACACCGCTACTACTTGATGAGCCGCCCGGTCAGGAAGTCCATGACCGTGCATCTACCACTACCACTTTATTAGATACAGGTGTAGACACAGTTGCAACGGTCTTTTCTGTTCCTTCTATATTTACCATGTTGTTTGCAATTTTGAATGAAAATGCATACAGTGAAACAAACACTAAACACGTCATAATTAATATTCTTTTTCTACTTAAAATAAGCATATACATACCTCTCTTGATATATGTATATGCTTATTTTTTCATTCTATTCGCTTTTTCGTTTTGGGGACAGGTCTCACAACGAAATTTTTTTCGTTTTTGGGACACATCTCCCAGCGAATTCTAATCTTCCACTACAACATGCATTGGCATTGCTTTTCCTTCAATTTCCGGGTTGTAGTAGTCATATGCTCTAACTGATAAGCCTGTGACATCTACTGGATATGCTGCTCTAAACCCAATGTCTAAGTCAAGCATTTGGCTTACAGCAAAGTCTCTTAGGTATAGATTGATTGTCGTATATGACATTTCATATTTCTCAATTTTGCCCGATGTTTCTAATTCCATCAAGCTTTCTTCTTGAACTGTAAAGCCTTGTGGAATATTTATTGTTACCATTCCGTTGTAAATTGCTTCATCACTTCTATTTACTACTTTTATGTTTGCTTCTAGTATGTCATTTACCTTTAAGTTTCCATCTGCCTCAACGGTTACCTCCAATTTATCTTCTGCTGTTTCTACTTTTTCATATGGTATATAGTATTCTTCTACAACCTCATAATACGCACTGCCCTTTTCGATGTCAATGTTCAATTTATTCTCTTTTCCTAAATTACTAAAAGTCACTTCGTAGTATTCTAGTGGGTTGTCTTTTATTTCTATTTTCTGTTCTTCTTCATTTACTCTTACAGTAATCGTTTGGTTCTTCAAATTGTTTTTCTCGTTCAATTCGTTTATTGCCTTAAGCGCCATTATTGTAGCTTGTGTAGAGTGCCATGTTCCTTGTGTATCTTTTTGGCTAATCAAGTAATTCACTAATAGTTTGTTTGCGTCCATATTAGTTGAGGTCTTAGATAGCGCTATTGAAGTTAGTGCTGCTGTTTGAATTGTTTGCGCGTTTCCTCTTGAGCCATAATAGTCTCTTACGCTAGAAGTAATATATCCATTATTTCCGTCTATGTTTATGCTATTTGCCAATCTATTTAATACATCTGTTGCTGTACTATCTTCCACATTTGCCAACGCATTTGCAATTAATGCTAATGTGTAATTATCATCCACATTGTCGAGCTCACCTTTTAGATACTCGATTGACCTAGCCAATTTTTCATTGCTTGGGTCGCTTTCAGATAGAGCCCATGTAATATATGCATTTAATGCAAAGCCTTCTCTCGTGCCCAAACCTGCCACATTATATCCGGTTATTGTAAATGAGCCATTTGCATTTTGCTTTCCATATAGGAAGTCTGTCATTTTGCTAATTACCGCTTCATCCACATCGTACACTTCTTTTAGGTCTGTAAGCTGCATTAAACCATATGCTGTAAGCACTGTTTCTGCTGGAGAACGTCCATATAGCGAATATCCTCCGCTTTCTCCTTTAACTTCATATGTTAGAAGTTTTTGGTATCCTGAAGAAATATAGTTCATTGCTTTTGTTTTTAGTTCTTCGTTTACAATGCCGTTATCTTCTAAGTATTTTAGTGCTAGAATATTTGGATATAGGCTAGAAGAAATTTGCTCAAAGCAACCTGTTGGCATTCTGAAAATGTTTTCCATTCCTTCTATTGTTTGTGCCATTGTGCTTGCATATATCTTAATTTTTGCACTTCCTGTGCTTTCTACTATGTCATCTAATATTAATATATCTTCAGACACGTCATTTTCCAAACTTCCTGTAGATACAACTTTTTCTACTTTATATCCTTTAGGTGATATATTAAGCTCCTTCTCTACAATATCCTCTACAGAATTATTTGAAGCCTCAACTCTAAATTTTTGACTGCCAGTTTCCGTTATGGTGATTGGTACATATACCATTTCTGTTTTTTCTGGGTCGATGGTAACTCTAATGTTGTTGTCTCCTCTTAGCGTAAGCCAGTCTGCTTCAGTTATTTTTAGAGTTGTAGTAAGCTCTCTATCTGCATAGTTGTAAACTGTTACTGGAATGCTTACTTTGTCTCCTTTAATCAAATTTGTTGGGAGTTCGAAGTCAACGAAAAATTCTTTGAATACTCTTACATTGTCTAATACTCCATAACCAACTTTTCCGTCTTTTGTATTTCCTACTGTTTGAATTGTCCATGTTGTTATATTATCGCTTAATTCCAAGTCTAATTTCGCATTTCCATTGCTTGTTACTAATTCTGGAACAAAGCACATGCTCTCTAAAAATACATTTCTTATATTGTCATCAACCACAGTTTCTACTTCAGTTGCATTCGTTTCTCCCTCAGTAATTTCTTGGCTTCCTATTGTTGAATTTTCTTCTCTACCTGCCAAGAAGTCTTCTGCTCCTTGTATGATTGAGCTTATTCCGTCAGAACCGGAAGCAGATTGAGAAGTATCCGCTGAGCTTGATGAAAATAAGTCATCAGCAATATCTGAGCCATAGCCTATTGATGGTTCGCTCATGTCTGTTGAGTCCATTATATCTCCACCTAGAGTAGCCGTTTGAGCCATAGCATTAATTATAAAATATCCTATTGCAATAACTCCCACTAGAGCAAGTGCCACTAAAATATACAAGCTGTATGGTCTATTCGTTTTAGTCTGCGCTGCTGTTTCTAGTTTTTCTTCTTTGCCCACTTTATTAAATAGATAGTTGAAGAAGTATGTGCCAACTATAGTTATAGGTACAGCGATTGGATATATGCCTATTATTCCTTGTACAAGTGCTCCAATTATTGCAGAAATCACAAATGCGCCTATGTACTTACAAATGTATATAACTTCATTTCCAATTTTTCTTACATACTTGTCTATTTTTAGTTTTTTATGCTCGTTTATTTTCGCAAGTATTACTAATGCTAGAATTATTAATACAGCTATTAGTATCAATATGAAAATATTAATATCAAATACCGTTATTAAGAATATTGAAAGTATTAATATTATAGTCGTTAGTAGCACTGAAATCGAGGTTCTTGAAATCTTTTTTTCTAGTTTTGATAACCATAATATGTACACTATCAAACAAGCAGCTGACGTAATTCCTACAAACCACCAGCCATAATCGTTTACAACTCTCCACGATATTGCTTCTGCTATTGATACCACAAGAATCGAAGTTGCTGCTGCTAATATTACCACATTCAAAATGTGTTTCATTACATTCCTAAACTTAGGGAATTTAACACACAAATATAGCAAAACAATAATTGCAATATCTATTATTAATAATACTGCTGTTATCGCCGAATTTTCCTTTTCGTCACTATTAGATAGTCTCGTCTCTGAAATATTAACATCTCGGCTATTTTGTTTTAGTAAAAGTCCCATCATAGTTTGTTCAGAATTATCATCTACAATACATGAATATAGTGTAGCTGCATCTAGCTCATTTGAGAATGATATGTCAGATAATGCAAGCTTAATATTATCAATTGAAATATCATTATCTGCTAAATTTAGCACAGAATTATCTAGCATGCTTACAAGCAAAGCGCTGTCTACACTATTGCCACCTTCATCTGTAGTGCCAAATGAAATTGAAATATTATCGCCCGGTGCATATTCTTGCTTGTCCGTGTTTATTGCTATATTTAAAGCTTTAGCTGGCTTTATAAATATTGTTCTCTTGTATGAATTTGTATTTGTAGTTGGTCTATAGCTATTACTCAAATCTACAGAACTTGAAGTTGTAAAGTCGCTCATAGCATTTCCATTTTGACTTGTCACATATACATCAACAACTCCATACACATCTCCTAAATTAGTTGTTGTATCTGAAGAATCTGTACTAATCATTTTTAGTAGCTTGTCATTTTTGAAAAAGTAAATATTTTTCGTATTGCCTATTGAAGAAGTAACGTTTAACTTAATATCTTCTCCCTGTTCATATTTTACCTTGTCAGTAGAAAGTAATAAGTCCCTGCTCTCAACTGATAAGTACATACTTTTTTGTACAGTCTCTCCGTCCATGTTTTCTGCGGTTATATTAAACACTTTTGAGTTATAATCATTACTTTGTATGATAAATCTACCATTGCTATCTACATTTGTCAAATTACCTATGTCTATCGTGAACATTCCTACGCCATTATCATCAGTAGCAATTTGTTTTGTAAACTCGTTTGAAGTTATTGTCACATATGCTTTTACAGGTTTGCCTTCAGCATCTTTAGTAAATACATATACATTGTTTTGTTTGCCACTCACCAATTTTCCATACTCTGGAAGAAGCTCTATTTCAAACAAATCTGTACCAGCTGCAAAACTGCCTGTTTCCTCTGCAAAGTAGTTTGACGAATCTGTAGCCTCTACCTTTACTGTGTATTCTTTCGCCTCTGGTATTTTATATTCTACACTCGCCTCGCCATCTTCACTTGCGACTACGTCTTTGTATTTCTCGTCATTTATATATACTGTATATTGTGCATTTGAAACTGGTTCACCGAAAAAATAATCTGCGCTCAAACTAATTTTAGCAGTATCCCCAACTAAATAGCTTTCCTTGTCAAAGTCAACTTTTATTTCATATTTTGGAGTTACATATGGGTTTACTTTAAATTGTTTAGTAGTCTCATTTGTGTTCGTCTTTACAACCAATTTGTAAATTCCACTATTAACCTCATCTGCCAATGTGAAAGTTCCACTCATAATTCCATATTCTGACGCATTTACGGTCTCGTTGTAAACTTTGTTGTCATTTCCATCATAAATGCAAATGTTGGCCTCTTTCTGCACTGGCGCATCATTGTCCTTGTTTGTAAGCAATGCCCTGAAATTCACTGTATCGCCAGGTTTGTATATGCCCTTATCCAAGGTAATTGTAACATTTTCTTGATTGCCACCAGCAATGTAAATTTGTTTTTCAACAGTATCCTTCCCTGCCTCACTAGAAACCTTTGCCTCTATAAGATAGTTTCCTGCTTCAACATCCGGAACCTTTATAGTTGCATTGTTTCCGTCATATGATACTTCAGCATTTTTTACTTTCTTTCCGTCCGAATCTAAAAGAGTAATTTTGGTTTCTGTTTCTAAATAGGCTCCATTTTCCTGTGCTATAACAGAAACACTTAAGTCGCTATTAGCAAACGCTTTGTTAGATGTACTTATTGTTATGTATTGGTTTCCACACACAATCCATTTGTATGTGCTTGCAATAGCTATAATGACTATCACTATAAAAGCTACCAATAGCAGACATTTTGCGACTTTTTTCTTCATAATAAAACCCCTTTCCCCTTTTATCTCTATATTACTAATATTAACATAGCGGGCAAGAAAATACAATGGTTTGTAAATTTTTTCGTTTTGGGGACAGGTCTCTTTGGCGAAAAAAATTTCGCTGCGAGACCTGTCCCCAAAACGAAATTTAGACCAGGCGTTCACTTAGATTGATAATTTAACTAATCTGTGTTAGACTTTGTAGAGATTATTTTGTAGGAGGATTGTGTATGAAGGCTTATCGCAAATTGTACGAAGCAGAGAAGTTTGACACAATAAAAGAATATATTAATAGTGCTATTAAAAAATATCCTAACAATAATGCTTTTATTATTAAAAATAAACATGATGGAGAAATTAGCTATACTAATGTTTCTTATACTGAATTTGGAGAGGAGATTAGGGCTTTTGGAACTGCTCTTATCGAGCTTGGCTTGGAGAACAAAAAGATTGCTATTATTGGCAAGAACAGATATGAATGGATAGTTCCTTTTGTTTCTATTTTATGTGGCGTGGGAGTTACTGTTCCTTTGGACAAAGGCTTACCTGAGCAAGAGATTGTACTTTCACTTGATAGGGCTAAGGTGGACGCTGTTGTTTTCGAAGATGAGTATGCAGATACCATCAGAAAAGTAAAAAATAGCGATACTGCAATAAAAGAGTTTATTTGTATGAATTCTAGTTGCAATGGTGAGTTTAAGACTGTGGCAGACCTCGTCTCTATGGGAAAAGAACTTATTAAAAATGGAGATACACGTTATGAGCAGCACGAAGTAAACCCAGATGATGTGGCTTCTATTATTTTTACTTCTGGTACAACTTCAATGTCGAAGGCTGTAATGCTTTCTAGCAAAAATATTGCTTCAGAAATATATAATATTAATTGTGCTGAGAAGGTTTATGATACTGATGTAAATATGCTATTTTTGCCACTTCATCACACGTTTGGCTCAACTATTCTTCTTTTGGCATTAGCAGATGGGGTTACAAATGTATTTTGCGATGGTTTAAGGCATATTCAGGAAAACTTAAAAGAATACAAAGTGTCGGTTTTCGTTTGTGTTCCACTTCTACTAGAGGCAATGTACAAGAAAATATATGCTGAAGTAGAAAAACAGGGAAAAACTAAAATTTTGAAGTTCGCTAATTCTATTAGTCGCTTTTTACTAAAATTTAATATAGATATTAGAAGAAAAGTATTTAAACAAATTTTGGATAATTTAGGAGGCAACATACGCTTTGTAATCAGTGGTGCTTCTGCAATTGACAAGAATGTTGCACAAGGTTTTTATGACTTTGGTGTTCTTGCAGTGCAAGGCTATGGTCTAACTGAGACCTCGCCAGTTCTTACAGCAGAGAACGAAAAATGTGTAAAGTTTGGGTCTGTGGGCTTGCCACTACCTGAAGTGGAAATAAAAATAGATTCTCCAAATGAAGAAGGAATTGGAGAGATTGTTGCAAAAGGGCCAAATGTTATGCTTGGCTATTATGAGATGCCTGAAGAAACGGCAAAAGTTTTAAAAGACGGCTGGTTCTATACTGGAGATTTGGGATATATTGATAAGGATGGCTTCTTATTCATTACTGGAAGAAAGAAAAATGTTATAGTGTTAAAAAATGGAAAAAATATTTATCCAGAAGAAATAGAACTACTTTTAAGCAATCTTCCTTATGTTGCCGAAAATATGGTGTATGGCACACCAAAGGGCGATGATTTAGTCCTATCTGCAAAAATTGTGTATAACAAGGACTATGTAAAAGAAAAATATGGAGATATTTCTGAAGACGAGCTTAGAGATATTATTTGGAAGGATGTTAAGAAAATAAATTCAACACTTGCAAATTACAAGCACATAAAGAATCTAATTATAACTGATGAGCCGATGATTAAGACTACAACTCAAAAGGTTAAGAGGTTTGAGGAGATGAAGAAAATAGAAGGCTAGAGTGTTTGGAAAGAGACAGGTCAAAGCTGGAAAAGTTTGACCTGTCTCTTTTTCAAAGTTTTTTCGTGTCTCTACCTCGCAAGTTAAAATTTCAATTTCACATTCTTTTTTCTTGCAATTCCGGCTGTTTTAAATCTCATACAGTTAGGGCTGTATCAAGAGCTTGTCAAGAATACTGTGTAAATTTTCTTAAAAAATTTGTAAAAAGTGATGTGAAATATTAAAAGTCATGTCA
>CALXSA010000010.1 GCA_944390995.1 uncultured Clostridia bacterium | reverse complement strand
AATTCATTATCGAATGTTACAGAAGCAACAGCTTTCATTCTGTTTTCTGAATTTACCTTTCTTAAACGTACATCTGTTATTTGCATTTTGCGCACCGCCTTCCACTGTTATAAAAATTTGTACATTGTCTTTAGTGACTTTTTCTATGTACAATAATATTATTCTTCAAAAAACTTTTTTCTCCTTCTTTATTTTTGCATTTTTCTACAAAATATTTTCTAGCTACTAAATTTCCGCTCCCCTTCCCACTTTTCCCAAAACGTGGTATAATGGTTCTGTATAATTTTAAAGATTTCTGTCTGGCAAAGGGAGTTCGAATTCATATAATCATTATACAGTGACGGTAATAACATAGAAAGGAACAGAAAAAATGAAGAACAAGTATTTAAAAATATTAGATTACGATAAAATTATAGAAAAATTAAGCTCATATTGCAAAACATATATAGGAAGAAGCAATGCATCTACGCTAATGCCCAGCTTTAATAAAGACGAAGTTATAGATGCTCTTTCTGCCACGCAAGAAGCTGACAGCCTGCTTCACAGAATAGGGGGCATTCCTCTTGCTGAGCTTCCAGACATCAGTCTATCGCTTAAAACTCTGGAAAGTAATGGCGTTTTATCGAGTCTCGCTTTACTAAATGTAGCAAGTTTTTTGAAGATTTCAAGAGAGGTAAAAAACTATTTTTCTTCTAGCGAAAGTCTAGATATAGCAGATTACCCTAGATTAGGCAGCTTGTTTGAGCAGCTTTATACCAACAAAGGTATCGAAGAAAAAATTTTCTCTGTTATATTAGATGAAAATTTAATCGCAGACAATGCCTCTCCTAAGTTAAATGGCATAAGGCGTGAAAGCAAGAAACTAGAGGAAAGCATTAGGACCCAGCTAAACTCATTTATACATTCTAAAACATACTCTAGCTACATAATGGAGCCTATTATTACGATTAGAGAAAATAGATATGTTGTCCCAATAAAAGAGGAGCACAGAGCGCAAGTAAAAGGCTTTATCCATGACATTTCTAGTAGTGGTTCTACTGTTTTTATTGAACCTCTCTCTGTTTTTGAGTTGAACAACGATATTGCCAATTTGAAGGTTGAGGAAGATATTGAGATTGAGAGAATTTTGGCCGAGCTTTCCGCAATGCTATACGAGTATACAAATTATTTGAGAAGCAATATTTCTTTGCTTGGTGAGCTGGACTTAAGCTTCGCCAAAGCCAGCTATTCCGCTGCTATTAATGGTTCTTTCCCTAAAATAAATGAGCAAAAATACATTAACCTAATAGCTGCCCGCCATCCATTAATTGACGCAAACGTCGTGGTGCCAATAGATTTATCGATTGGCAAAGATTATTCTGCATTAGTCATAACTGGACCTAACACTGGTGGAAAAACCGTAGCCCTCAAAACAACTGGACTTTTGCTTTTAATGGCATACTCAGGAATTTTTATTCCAGCAAAGGAAAACAGCTCAATCTATGTTTTTGATAATATTTTTGCAGATATTGGAGATGAACAAAGCATTCAAGAAAACCTTAGCACTTTTTCTTCACATATTTCAAACATTGTGGAAATCACACACAATGTAACGGACCAGAGCCTAGTCCTTTTGGATGAGCTGGGCTCTGGCACAGACCCTATAGAAGGCGCAAACCTTGCCATTAGCATTCTTAAATACTTCTTCGACTTAGGCGCAATTTCAATTTCCACAACACATTATCAGGAATTGAAAAACTATTGTCTGGTAACAGAAGGTTTTGAAAATGCAAGTTTCGAGTTTGACTTAGGCAATTTAAAACCTACATACAAGCTGCTTATTGGCGTTCCTGGCAAAAGCAATGCCTTCGCCATAAGTAAGAAGCTTGGGCTAAGCGATAGCATTTTGCAAATAGCTCATTCATTGATAAAAGAAGATTCGATAAACATTGAGGAGCTAATAAAAAGCATTTATACTCAAAAGCTAGAAATTGAGCAAGAAAAAGAAAATATAGAAAAGAACTCTAGGCAAATTGAAACTTTGAGAAAAAGCTTGGAACAACAAGTAAACTCGCAAAAAGAAAAGCAGCAGAGAATTGTAGAAAAAGCAAAAGAAGAAGCCCGCGAAATACTATTGTCTGCTAGGGCTGAGGCAAATTCTTTGATTAAAGAATTAAGCAGTATAGAAAAAAACAATAGCGATAGTTTGGCAAAAGCAAATAACATACGAAACAAATTGAATACGGACTTAAAAGAGGTATCACAAGATGAAAGTTCTTTAAACTTAAATGCGCTTAAAGCCTTAAATGAAAAGTTCAGCTTGAAAAACAGCTCTATTGATAAAAGTTCTGGCAAGAATTCTAAAAACAATTCTTCTGGAAATAAAGTTTCGAATGCTAGCTCAAACAAAAATAGCATCAGTCGTTCGTCTGTCACATTTACAAAAAATGCAAAATTCAAGTCGCAAAACATCTCAAGTGAAATAAATGTAATTGGAATGAATGTTGACGAAGCAACATTTGTAATTGATAAGTACCTAGACGACTGCGCAATCGCCAAGCTCTCTCCAATCAGAATTGTACACGGAAAAGGCACAGGCAAATTGCGAGACGGAATACATAAATTCCTAAAAACCAACCCACACGTGAAATCATTTAGGCTTGGCACATTCGGCGAAGGCGAAATGGGTGTCACCATCGTAGAACTAAAATAATTTCGTTTTGGGGACAAGTCTCAAAGTTGTTTTTAGGGACGGAGCAAAAAAAAACAGCTCCGTCCCTAATTCGGACGTTGGGGACAAGCCTTTGGATACACGTTCTTGGACGCTAGAGGCACTCCTTTTCGTCTACGTTCTCAGACAGAATTGAGTATCCCCAACGTCCAAGGCAAAATAATTATCTTAAATTTTTGCAAAGTAGGGACACGTCTATTTTTGCAAAAACTTGCAAGATTAAACGTGTCCCTACTTTGCAAGTTCGCATTTTTTATTTAAACTAGCTTTACCCCAGCTCTCCCAACAGTTCCAAGCCGTCCACACCGACAATCTTCACTTTCTTAATCTCATTTTCCCAATCTTCTTCTGTTTCAACCTTCACTACAATATAATTTGTTGTGTGGCCTTTCCTGTATGTTCTGCCCACTTCTACATGTGCATCCTCAAAAAGCACCTCTACACTCTTTCCAATGTACGACCTATTGTACTCCTCCTCATTTTTGTTTGATAGCGCAATCAATTTCCTGCTTCTCTCCTCTTTCAAACTACCGTCTACTTGGTTTGGCATCACCGCAGCCCTTGTGCCCTTTCTTTGCGAATACTTAAACACATGCATTTTATAAAATTTTATTTTCTCCAAAAATTTATACGTTGTATTAAATTCTTTTTCTGTCTCACCCGGGAACCCTACTATAATATCTGTAGTAAGCGTGGCATTTTCGAATGCCCTTCTCAAAAGCTGGACGCCCCTTTCAAATTCCTCTGTAGTGTACCTTCTGTTCATTCTTTTTAGTGTTTCGTCGCAGCCGCTTTGCAACGACAAATGGAAGTGGTCACAAATTTTCTTAAGCTTCGCTAACCTCTCCACAAATTCTTCTGTTATTAGTGTTGGCTCCAATGAACCGCAAACGTATACGCTCAATTCCTTCAATTCCATTTATTTCTTCAAGCAAGTCTATTAGTCCGTACTTTGCTTGCTTTTGCTCATTATTTTTCGCACTATTTCCTACAGACTTATACACACTTCTATCTTCACCAAAGTACCTGCCATACGAAGCCAAATGTATTCCAGTAATAACAACCTCTTTAATTCCCGCCTGAGCTATTTTTGTTATCTCGCTAACAACCTGCTCTGGCCTTCTGCTCCTTATATGACCCCTTGCATACGGAATTATGCAATATGAACAAAATCTGTCGCATCCATCCTGCACTTTTATTACTGCTCTTGTTTTCTCGGTAAAAGTTACATCTCCAAACTCCGAATACTCCTCACAATGCAGTACATCAGTCACTTGCGCAAAAGCCTCTCCTGCCTCGTCTTGTTCTGCTTTCTGTACATTCGTAGCATTCAACTTGCTCTCAAGCGTCTCCTCTGCAAACTTTACCACATCTTTCTTCTCATTATTTCCCAAAATCAAATCAATCTCCGGAATTTTCTCAAGCTCCTCTTTCCCTACCTGCGCATAACAACCAACCGCAACCAAAACAGCCTCAGGCGCTAATTCTTTCACCTTCCTAAGCATCTGCCTTGACTTCCTATCCGCCATGTTAGTTACAGTACAAGTATTAATTACATATATATCCGCCTTTTCGTCAAACTCTACCACTTCAAAATTCTTCTTCATAAACTCCTGCACCATCGCATTTGTTTCGTATTGATTTACCTTGCACCCTAATGTGCAAAATGCTACTTTCTTCTTTTCCATTTTCTTCCTCTCCTAATTCTTAACCTACTTTCCATAATATTATATTTTCCGCCTTTTGTCAATTGTAACATTTTCTTAATACTATTGTAACAAAATTGTAACATTTTTGTAGTACAATATTTTATATAATTGTTTCAGAATGAAAGGTGGATATATAACAGTTGTAATAATTATATGCAAATGGGTTATAAATATAGCATTATGCTATATTGTTACCAAAAAAATTCGTAATACAGTAACACATTCTTATTAAATAAAAAAGGAGAGGTCTTTATGGGAGAAAGAAAAATTGTTTCGTCAGCAGTTATGACAGCAAGAATTATAGTATTTTACATTTTATTTGCGCTTTTGCTTGGTTTAATATTAACACCAATATCACAGTTTGTAATTCCACAAATAAATAACATACCAGCAATAGTACTAATCGATATAGCACTTATGCTAATTTCCGCTTATCTAAACTGGACAATCAGCATAAATCTTGCTTTTAGCAAAAAGAAAATTGAAAGCTCAAGCATTGAACCGGTTAAAAGAAATCTATTTATATTTCTAATGGTGATGCTAATACTTTATACCGCTATAAATATAATAAATCTATCGAATCAAAGTACTGCTATAAACATACTTTCAAACATTTACGATGAAGGAACCGTATCGCTACTAAGTAGCATTGTTGTAGTTACGATTGTTTGCGAATGGGTTGCAAATATTGCAATGTGGTATGTCGCAACAAAAGATGTAAAAAAGGAAGTAGAGCGTGAAGATTAATTTTTTCGTTTTGGGACCTGTCCCCAAAACGAAATTTTTTTCGCTGCGAGACCTGTCCCCAAAACGAAATTTTAAATTAGGGACGGAGCTGTTTTTTTGCTCCGTCCCTAAAAGCAGCTTTTGCCACTCGCATTAATACATTCCACCCATGTCTGCTGCTCCGTCATTATGTCCGCAGTCACATGCCTTTGGCTCTTTCTTGTCTGTAACCAAGCTTTCTGTTGTAAGTATCATTGATGCTATTGAAACTGCATTTTGAAGTGCACTTCTTGAAACCTTTGTTGGGTCTACAATTCCTGCTTTCTTCATGTCTACGTATTCCTCTTTTGCAGCATCAAAGCCAACTCCTGCCTCGCTACTCTTTACCTTCTCTATAATAACAGCTGGCTCCAAACCTGCATTTGTAGCAATTTGTCTTGCTGGTTCTTCCAATGCTCTTAAAATAATCTTTCCACCAATTCTCTCGTCGCCTTGCAATTTTTCTACTTCTTTGTCAACTTCTGGAATGATATTTACAAATGCTGTACCACCACCTGCAACAATTCCTTCTTCAACTGCTGCTTTTGTAGCAGATAATGCATCTTCAATTCTCAATTTTCTATCTTTCATCTCAACTTCAGTAGCTGCTCCAACGCCAATTACTGCAACTCCTCCTGCTATTTTAGCAAGTCTCTCTTGCAAATTCTCTTTCTCAAACTCGCTCTTTTCCTCAGCAATTTGTGCCTTCAATTGAGCAACTCTTGCAGAAATTTGTGCCTTGTCTCCCATACCGTCAACAATTATTGTGTTCTCTTTTTGAACCTTTACTTGTCTTGCTCTACCAAGTTGCTCGATTTGTGTATCTTTAAGCTCCATTCCCAAGTCTGAAGAAATAACCTCTCCACCTGTAAGAATTGCAATATCTTGTAACATATTCTTTCTCTTGTCACCATATCCAGGAGCTTTAACAGCAACCACATTAAGCACTCCTCTTAATTTGTTTAGTATTAATGTAGACAATGCCTCTCCCTCTATGTCGTCGCAAATAATAACCAATTTTCCAGATTGTTGCATCAAAGCTTCTAGTAATGGCAATATTTCTTGAATATTGCTTATCTTTTTATCTGTAATAAGTATGTATGGGCTATCTACCACAGCCTCCATTTTTTCTGTATCTGTTACCATGTATGGAGATACATAGCCCTTATCGAATTGCATACCCTCAACAACATTTAGCTCTGTTTGAGATGTTTTTGATTCCTCAATAGTAATAACACCATCTTTAGAAACCTTCTCCATTGCCTCTGAGATAAGCTCTCCAACCTCTGTGTTATTTGCAGAAATACTTGCAACCCTTGCAATATCCTCTTTACCATTAACTGGTGAGCTTACACCCTTCAAAGCCTCAACTGCTGCATTTACAGCCTTATCCATACCTCTCTTTATAGCCATTGGGTCTCCACCAGCTGCAACATTCTTAACTCCTTCTTTTACCATACTTTGAGCAAGAACCATAGCTGTTGTTGTACCATCTCCAGCTACATCGTTTGTTTTAATAGAAACCTCTTTCACAATTTGAGCACCCATATTCTCAAATGGGTCGTCTAGCTCAATCTCCTTTGCAATTGTAACACCATCATTTGTAATAAGTGGTGCACCAAACTTTTTATCAAGAACCACATTTCTTCCCTTTGGTCCCATTGTAACCCTTACAGTATCTGCCAATTTATTAACACCATTTAGCAAGCTTTTTCTTGCATCTTCTCCAAATTTAATATCCTTTGCCATTTTAAATCACATTCCTTTCTTTTTTATTCCTCTTACTCGGCTATTGCCAAAATATCGTCCTGTCTTACTATTGTGTAGTCTTCACCTTCATACTTAACCTCTGTTCCAGCATATTTATTAACTACAACCCTGTCGCCTTTTTTTACTAACATTTTCTCTAACCTTCCATCAACCTCTTTGCCAGGTCCAACTTCAACAACTTCTGCAATCTGTGGTTTTTCTTGCGCATTAGCAGCTAAAATAATTCCACTTTTAGTTGTTTCTTCTTTCTCTAACATTTTAATAACTACTCTGTCTGATAATGGCTTTAACATTATATCTACCTCCCTTAAAAATTCATACCATTTATTATATATATTGTTATGTCATGCCAAAATATGCCAACATATTTTAGCACTCTTTTCATCCGACTGCTAAAATATATACCCTTTTTATAAAAAAGTCAATAGGTTATTTTAAAATTCACACAATTTTCACAAAGTTACGAAAAAAGTTCGCCCAGAAACCTGTGTTCCAAAAACGAACTTCTACTTTCTATACCTTTTCCACATAAAGCTTGTCATTCACTGCCACTACTGTGTACTTGCTTAGCTTTTCTATCGCCTTTATCTCCTCAAAGCTGGCATATTCTTCTATCTGCTTTCTTGCTTCTTCCTGTTTTTCTTGTAATTTGCCTTCTTCGCCCTTCTTCAAATACTTAAACTCTATCATCACCGCATTATATCCTTTGCTTTGGTCTCTTGGTATTAGCAATATGTCTGGGTATTTTCTCTGCACTTCCATTTCTGACTTAAGCCTAAATATTCTTAAATTCATTGCTATACAATAGAAAATTAGCTTTACATACTTTTCATCGAATCGCATATAATCTCTATTTGATAAGTTCTCTAAGTAGCTTTGCATTGCAACAACAATCTTGTCTATTTTCCCCTCTAGCGCAATTTCTGTTGCCATGTCACTATACGTTTGACTTACATCAAATTCAAATTCTCTCCTTAATACCTTCAAAAAGTAATCTGTATATATTTCTTTCATAACATTATTTGGTATTCCCAACTTTGGATAATCTGCTACATTATCCTCTATTGTTAAGTAACCTAAGTAAAATAGCATTGACACTAATTCAATTTTCCCAAACTCAATAGCAGGATTGAACTTCTATATAATCTATCATATTATACCTTTTCCTTATACTGTTTTTTCTATTACCTTTTCCCTTTCTTCTCCTTTGCATAAGTCTAGCATATTACCCAATTTAGTATAATCACTAGCTATGTTATTGTCTATTAACTGAGCTGGTATTTTTCTTCGTTCCAAATAGCTATTCAAAAAATATAAGCACATATTTGAATTGTATATCTTTTCTGTAGCACCTACCGAAAACTTATATCCATCATAGTTCTCCTTCATTATTGTCAATAGCTGTTCTTGCTCCTCTTTTGATATTCCTATATCTTGCATCATTTGTATAAGCTCATCATTTGTAAAGCCCATCATTTCATTAAAGCCAAAATTTTGCGTTTTGTCAGAGATAATATTAAAGCCTGATGTTAAACTATCCAGCGTTATTGGCACCACTCCTGTAATAAATATTCTATCTACTACACTTTCTGTACCTTTCTTTAATATTTCGTACCACTTTCTTACCTTACCGTTTTTTGAAACTAATTCTTTGAATTTTCCTGTATTAAAGCTCAAAAGCTCGTTTGCAAAATGGTCGTACTCATCTATTATTACATATATTTTTTCTTCTGGCTTTTGCAACCCAAACGCTTTTATCAAATTATCCAATATTCCTTCTGCTTCATCATCTTCGTTTATATAAAAGTCTAATCCATATCTGTCAACAAACACACCTATAGATGAGGCAACTTCTCTTTTAAATGACTTTATCGTTGTTTTCTCATCATCTGTATCAATTCCCGAAAAATTGAACTTTAATATATGGTAGCTATTTTTTAGGCTTGTTGGGTTCTTTCCTATATACGTATTTCCAAATAACCTATCAAATTTATCTGCCCTCTTTATATCATAATAATTCTCCAATGTGCTTGTAAATAGCGTTTTGCCAAATTTCCTTGGACGCAAAAACATTATATATGTTTCTGGTAAATTTTCTAGTTTTTCTATATATTTTGTCTTATCTACATAGTAATAATCATTTTCTATTAATTGCTCATAATCACTTTTTCCATATGGTAACTTCTTCATAAACTTTACCTCTCTTTCTGGCTGTTTTTAGGGACGGAGCAAAAAAACAGCTTATCTTCTCTCGCTTGATAGTTTAAACACTGCTTATTGCAAAACAATTATACCACATGTGCTTAAAATAAAACAAGTAGGAAACCGACATTTCTCTTTGTCAATTTCCTACATACGCATTTTTATTGAGCAGTTACCATATTTCTGTAATGTTTTCGTAATACTTGGACGCTTGGGACATTCCTTTTCGTCCACATTCTTGGACTTTTTGGACACTACGGTCTGTCCCTTTTCTCCAAGTTCTTGGACGGAATTGAGTGTCCCCAGCGTTCAAGCTCTGTATCTTCTTTCGAGATGTGTCCCCAAAACGAAATTTTTTTCGCTGTGAGACCTGTCCCTAAAACGAAAAACGAGCTTGATTTTATTTTGTATATAATATAAAATAGGTAGCATAATAGAACTAAGGAGGTAATTTATGTCAATACACTGTAATGCTGAGAAAAAAGATATTGAAAAGACTGTTTTAATGCCGGGAGACCCGCTAAGGGCAAAATATATTGCTGAGAATTTTTTGCAGGATGCAAGGCTTGTGAATACTGTAAGGAATATGCTTGCATATACTGGAACATACAACAAAAAGCCGGTTACTGTATTTTCTTCTGGTATGGGTATGCCTAGCATGGGTATTTATGCCTATGAGCTTTTTAAGTTTTATGATGTGGAAAATATTATTAGAATTGGCTCTTGTGGCGCATATAATGAGGAGCTAAATTTGTTTGATACTATTTTAGTTGATAAGAGTTACAATGAAGGTAATTTTGCTTTTGCATGGAACCAGAAGGATGAGCATGTTGCTGAGGCTGATAGGGAGCTTAACGAGAGGCTTGAGGAGACTGCAAAGAAAATAGGCATTCCTTATATAAAGGGAAATACTTATTGCAATGAGGTTTTTGATGGATATTTAGAGGATATGGATGGCTTTATTGCTAGATTTCCTAAGAACTTAAATATTATTGCTTGCGAAATGGAGGCTTTTGCTCTATTTTATATAGCGAAGTATTTTAGGAAAAAGGCTGCGTGCCTACTTACTGTAGTTGATTCTCACTACAAAAACCAGGAGAGCACTTCTGAAGAACGCGAGCGCTCTTTAAATAGTATGATAAAAATAGCTATGGAGAGTTTATAACCACTCTCCATACTGTTTTACATATCTTTTCTTTATTATTGATGCAACAACGCAATATAGTATTGGCACCAAAAGTATTATTGAAAAATACATAGTTGGTATTGGCACTAGGCCTATTACTTTTCCTAAGAATGTGAATGGTATTATTATTGCCACTATGCTAAGTCCAATTGATGTTGCATACACTGCTTTTGATGCGTTGCTTTGCGTGAATGGTGTTTTTGCGGTTCTTATAACGTGCAAGCCTACTAGGTTTGACACAACTCCGTACGAGAACCAAATTGACTGGAATAGCGCTGCATCAGGCATTCTAAGTCCAAATCCATACCACAATATTGCAAATATCATTAAGTCAAATATTGAGCTAATTGGCCCCATGCATATCATAAATCTTTTAAGACTTTTCATATCCCATTTTCTTGGTTTTTCTAAATATTCTTTGTCCACATTATCGTATGGAATTGAAAGCTGTCCTATGTCGTATATCAAACTTTGCACCAAAAGCTGTATTGGCGTTATTGGGAAGAATGGCAAGAAAATACTTGCAATTAGCACAGATAGCACCTCACCGAAGTTAAAGCTAACTGCCATTTTAATGTATTTTTGCAAATTTCCAAATGTTTTTCTTCCTTCAATCACTCCATCTGTAAGGACGTCCAAGTCTTTTTGCAAAAGTATTATATCCGCAGTTTCCTTGGTTATATCAACTGCTGTATCCACAGATATTCCCACTTCTGCATTGTGCATTGAAGGCGCATCGTTTATTCCGTCTCCCATGTAGCCCACAACATTGCCAGCCTCTTTTAGCACCCTAACAATTCTCGCCTTTTGTATTGGCGATAGTTTTGCAAACACATTTGTCTTTTTCAAAAGCCTTCTAAGCGCTGCGTCTGAAAGTTTTTCGACCTTGCTTCCAAGCACTATTTTATCTGTATTTATATTAACCTTTTCACAAATTGCCTTTGTTACGTATTCGTTGTCTCCTGTTAAAACAATAGCTCGAATTCCATCCTTGTTTAATCTTGCAATCGCATCCTTCGCACTCTCTTTTGGTGGATCCAAAAAGCCTATAAAGCCCATTAGCACCATTTTGCACTCATCTTTTACAGAGAATGCATCAATTCCATCTATATCATTCTTTTGAGCAACAGCAACAACTCTTAGTCCCTGCTTGTTTAGCTCTTTTGTTATTTTCAAAATATTTTGCTTTATTTCCCTATTAATTTCAGAAACTTCGCCCTTGTAGTCCACCATTGTACAGATGCTCAAAATTTCCTCTACTGCTCCTTTTGTAATTAATTGCTTTTTCTTCCCGTCAGAAACAACTACAGACAATCTCCTTCTTGAGAAGTCAAATGGTATTTCATCTACTTTTTCGTAATTCTCCTCAATTCCCTTTAGCTCCGTTCTCTTTGTCCTAGCAATAACCGCTTCGTCTATATTTCCCTTTAGCCCAGTTTGGAAATACGAATTAAGAAAAGCATGTTTGAGCACCCTTGTATCTTCTTCCCCTTTGATGTCCAAGTATTTCTCGAGTACAATTTTATCCTCAGTAAGCGTTCCCGTCTTATCAGTACACAAAATATTCATTGCGCCAAAGCTCTGGATACTGTCTAGCCTTTTTACAATTGTCTTCTTTTTCGACATTCTGGTTGCGCCCTTTGCCAAGCTAGAAGACAATATAACTGGAAGCAAAAGCGGCGTAATTCCTATTGCAATCGCAACCGCAAATGTAAACGCAGTAATGGTTCCATGCTTCGCAGCATTTACAATGAAAGTAATTGGAATAAGCACAAGCATAAACCTAATAAGCAGCTTACTAACGTTTTCAATTCCCTTTTGAAAATCGGTCTTAGGCTTTTCGTCTGTTATTGTATCTGCAACTTTGCCTAAATAGGTGTCATCACCAGTTTTAAACACAATTCCCTTTGCAGACCCACTCATAACATTTGTGCCCATAAAGCAAATTGTATCTAGGTCTGTTATATCCTCTATCTTTCCGCCTTTTTCCGACTCAGCAACCTTTTTTACAGAATCGCTCTCGCCAGTCAAAGAAGACTGAACAACATATAAGTCCTTTGCCTCTATAATTCTCATGTCCGCTGGAATTAGGTCTCCTGCTGACAACAACACAACATCTCCCACAGTAACATTTGTAGAAAATATTTTCGTCTGTTTCCCATTTCTTATAACCGTGGTTTTTACCGAAACCAAATTCTTCAGTTTTTCCGCTGCTTTATTAGACCTGTACACCTCAAAAAATTCAAGCAAAGTGCTCACTGTAATTAAAATAAGAATTACAATGATATTAGCATAATTAGGCGGGTCTGAAATAATTACATCTGTGTATAGCAGAACCACAACAATACCTAATAAAATCAAATTAAAAGTACTAAACAAACTCTCGAGCAAATAATTATACCATTGCTTAGGCTTTTTTTGCCTCATCACGTTTTGCCCATATTTCGATATATTTTTCTTGGCCTCGCTAGTACTTAGCCCTCTTTTCTTAAAATTATTTTCTTCTATAAACTGTTCAACACTACTTGTACACTCTTTCTCGTACATGGCTTAACCCTCTTTCGTTTTTTCTTTTTGCTACATCTCTTTTGCACTATTATATTTTCTCTTGCGCCCTTATAATTTTATATAGTTTTTTCACATTAAGAATTATACCACATAATTTAAAAAGTAAAACACTTTTTTTAAATTTTTTTGCAAAGTAGTAACACGTCTGTCCTTGGACGCTGGTGACGCTCCTTTCCGTCCAAGCAGCTTAATTCGAGATGTGTCCCAAAAACGAAATTTTTTTCGCTGTGAGACCTGTCCCTAAAACGAATTTTTTTGCTAGTTGCTGCATAAGCATTACATAGAATAATCTTAACTTCTGTCATTCTCACGAATTTATAGAGGTTATAAAATAAAATTTTTGTTCAAGCAAAACTCAAATGGAGGTTAAAAATGAAATTTGTTTTTATTTCTCTTAAAAAAAACATTTTACCAATAGTATTCGTTTTAATTACAATTTGCTTAGTCATTTTTTCCAAAAGCAACCTCACAGCTACAAAAAATGGTCTTGCGCTTTGGGCAACTTGCGTAGTCCCAGCACTTTTTCCGTTTTTCGTTGTTACCTATGTACTTACTCAAACTAAAGTTGTGAGTTTTGTAGGACGACTTTTAGATAAATTTATGCGACCTTTTTTTAATGTTCCTGGTGTTGGTGGCTTTGCCTTTATTATGGGGCTGATTAGTGGCTACCCCGTGGGTGCTAAAATTGTCTCCGACTTTAGGGAAAATGGTTTGGTTACAAAAGATGAGGGCGAAAGAATGCTTGCTTTTACTAATAATTCCGGTCCGCTTTTTATTATAAGTAGTGTGGGCATAAGTCTTTTTGGAGACACAAAAACAGGCATGCTCCTTCTCTTAACTCATATACTTTCTTGTATTACGATTGGAATTATTTTAGGCAAGTTTTCTAAAAAGAGCGATGAGGAATTTAGAAGGCTTTACTCTAAGAGTCATTCTAATAATACGATTTCCAGCTCATATGCATCAAATGTTAAAGGTGGAAAAAAACATGTTAAAAATAGAATTAACAATGAATTACTCAGACCAGTACTAAACACTAAAATAAGTAAAGCCACTAGAAATTGCTCAAAAGAGCAAAAACGCACTATTCAAAATAATGTATCTTCAAACAACCTCACTTTTAAGAACCTAGGCGAGGTTCTTGGTAATAGCATAAACAGTAGCATCAAAACAATTTTGCTAATAGGTGGGTTTGTAGTTATTTTTTCAGTACTAATATCTATTTTAAGTCAAACTCGCATTATAGAAATGATTGCAAGGTTTTTCACACCACTTTTGAGCTTTCTAGGCTTTGACACTGACTTTGCAAAACCACTTGTATCCGGCATTTTAGAACTTACAAATGGTGTAAATCTAGTTTCTGATGTACACATAAAAGCAATCTCGCAGAATATTGTACTTTGTGCATTTTTACTTGGCTTTGGCGGTTTTTCTGTTCTTTTGCAGGTGTTTAGCATTATTGCCAAAACCGACTTATCTATAAAAAAGTATTTCATAGGCAAATTACTTCAAGGAATTATTGCAGCAATTTACACATATTTAGCATTAAAATTTATACCATTTATAAATTTAGATATAATCGAGACCACAAACGTTACAGTAACTAGCATTAGCGCAATGAGTTCTGCTACTGAATTTTTGCATACGTATTTTTATAACCTCGGTGTTTTTACAATTGCAATATTTATGTTGGTAGCTATTTATGTGTTGTTTAATTTAATATACAAACGATTTGAGCATTAAAAATTCACTAAAGTTAGAATATTTTCACATAACATGTCATATGGCTAGCACCATATAATCATAATGTTATATTTAGAGAATATAATTTAAGCAGGAAATATATTGCTACGGATTTTTCCTATGCAATAAAAGCCTCTTTCATTCTCGCGATATAGAGGTTTGTATTAAAATTTATTAGAGCACGCAGTTGCTCAAATGGAGGTTTTTATGGAAAGAGAAAATATGAATAATTTTTATGGAATGCCACCATATAACTATGACGCAAATTTTGACCCTAATCTGGGCGAAAACCCAATGTTTAACCCTATAATGCAATACGAGCAAGCATACATGTACTACAGATATATGACCCAGCAGATGGAATATAAGATTAAATGCAAAGAGTATGACAAACTTTGCAACATTTCAGGCAAGGGTGAGAGTAATAGAAGTTCAAGAGATTAAGAAATGTATTGAAAATAACTGAATTTACACTAAAAAACTCGAGGAAACCCTCGAGTTTTAGATACTACTAACTTCTTCTCATAGATTATGACTGCTTTTCTTGACGGTTTTTGTTTTCTTTTCTGCCATCTCCGTTTTAGATTACTTATAATATCTACGACGCTCTCTTAAATGATTATGTATAAATGCTATAAATATTACGGCTGCTAGAGCAAATATTGTTACTTTTAATAAAAATAGTAAGTCTTCTGTTGTTAAGTCTTCTGTTCCTGTAGGTGGAATTATCAAGAAGTCTAGTGCCTTTATGTTTGCATCTTGTCCTACAGATATTGTATTGTTATGGTCTATATCGTTTAGTGAAAATGTCATAGAGTTTCCAATTAAACTTAAGTCTGGTAGTCGTTCTGGTGTAAGTACTGTAGAAAGTACTATTTTTGTTCTGTATTCAGTTGCAGCTTGTATTGTTTGACCTCCAGAACCAGTTACAAGCGTGTTTCCGTTCATTTGCCATCCATAGTCCCTGTTAGTTCTTGAGGCTTCGCTTAGCAATGGTTCATCTTGGTTAAACACGAAATCGCTACTGTATAAGTCATTTATTACAATATTGTTCATGTCAAATGCGGTAGTTATGCTAATTACGTACTCAATTCGCAGAGTCGCGCCATGCAATATTTCTTCGTCTACTTGAAAAATTATTTTGTCACCGCCAATTAACACACCTTCATGATTTACATTATATGTGGTCACCGGCTCTGACATAAGTATAATTTTAAAGTAAATTTCATTGTATATATCCTCTACTATTGTTTCTGCTAGGTTGGCTGTTGAAGTCTCCATGTTTTTATGAAGTTCGCTATTTGCTGCCAAGCTTGCAAATGCTGGTGTTATAGGTGTTCCTACGAATATTGATATGGTGGAGATTCCTTCACTATTAATTTTCTGTATTTGCGAAGATGTTTCGGCTTCATCAGCTATTGCACCATCTGATAGAGTACATATTATTTTAATTGTATCATCATCAGAATTTAGCGCACCTAACATAGAATGGGCTTTTTGTAAAGAATCAGCCATTTCTGTACCACCATTAGCGTATATCTTATCTAAATGAGACATTATAGCATTCTGGTCATTTGTCATTTCTAATATGTTCGCTGTATCCAAACCACTGTTAAAGAAAAGCACACCAATTTTTAAATGTTCTGCCCCAATTCTGTCAAATAATGAATTTACTAATGTTTTTGTTGACTCTTTAGTTGTTTGGTCTTTACCATCTGACATACTTCCAGAGGTGTCCAATACGAATACTATTTCAACATCACTCATATTCTCTATAATATTGACATCAGAACCAGTACTAATTCCGGTATCAAGAAGTATCGAGCCGTCAGCAAGCTGTACTTGAAAAGCACTTACCTGCTTATACGCAATTATTCCAAGGTCTGTGTTTTTATAGTAGTTTGGCACTGGTATAGATTGAGTATATGAATACACGGGTGTGAAGCCAAACAGCAAACACAATATTAAGATTAACGCAAAAGTTCTTTTTAATATTTTATTTTTCATTCGATTTCCCTTTTACTACAAAAAAATATATTTTTACTCATTTTTAATTATAATATTACATTTTTCGCTTGTCAATACAATTTCTTAACTCTAAGTAAATATATAATTTTCAAAATTATTCTTAAACACTTTTTCGTCACTTTTTTGCATAAGCATAAAAATAAGCAAGCTCTGAAACACTTGCTATTACTGGTAGCGAGAAGTGGGCTCGAACCACCGACCTACTGGGTATGAACCAGTTGCTCTAGCCAACTGAGCTATCTCGCCATATTTTTTTATTTGTGTGCTATTTTGAGCACGAATAAAATTATAAATGTTTTTGTAGCATTTGTCAAGGTACAAATGCTATTTTTAGTAATTTTTTGTACAAAATAGCTTTTTCGGTAACTAGAATTATTTATTTTTTCTCAATAGAATTTACTTCTACAATTGACCATTTTTTTGTACAAATGCTACAATTTACACCTATAATTCATTTTAGCACTACTTATTCTCCTATTTCTCTGTCTGCACTTTCTTTTTCTGGCTCTTGCTTGCCAACCACTTTAGAATGTTTTCCATTCTTCTTTAAAACCTTAGGGTCTACTTTTGTTGCCTCAAGCATTTCTTTTCTTTGCGCCTTACCACTGTTGCCGTAGTTATTTACTTCCTCATCCACATGTTTTTGTGAACGAGCAAGTTCTGCTACAACAGGGTCTGTTGAATCAATTTTAAGTTCTGCACTTTCGCCGTCTGGATAATCAGGTCCTAAAGTTTCATTCCAAAACTTTTTTAGTTTCTCCATTACTCTCATTTATTTTACCTCTTTTTACTTAATTTCTCATTTAAACTACATTATTATATTAACATAATTTTACAGAAAAATCAAGCTTTATTGCTAATTTCTTACTATCAGCTCATATAATCTCTTAGCTTTTTGCTTCTGCTTGGGTGTCTAAGCTTTCTTAGTGCCTTTGCTTCAATTTGTCTAATTCTTTCTCTTGTAACATCAAACTGTTTTCCCACTTCTTCTAGTGTTCTTGCTTTTCCGTCTTCTAGTCCAAATCTAAGTTTAAGTACCATCGCTTCTCTTGGAGTTAGTGTGTCCATTACTTCTTCCAATTGCTCTCTTAAAAGCGTGTGTGCTGCTGAATCTTGTGGCGCTGGACTATCCTCATCTTGTATGAAATCTCCAAGGTGGCTGTCGTCTTCTTCTCCTATTGGTGTTTCCAGAGATACTGGGTCTTGTGCTATTTTTTGTATTTCCATTACTCTTTCTACGCTTATTTCCATTTCTTTTGCAATTTCTTCTGGTGTTGGCTCGCGACCATTTTGTTGCAATAGTTGTCTTGATGTACGTATTAATTTATTTATTGTTTCAACCATGTGTACTGGTATTCTTATAGTTCTTGCCTGGTCTGCAATTGCTCGTGTAATAGCTTGTCTTATCCACCATGTAGCATAAGTACTGAATTTAAAGCCCTTGTTGTAATCGAATTTCTCTACAGCTTTAATAAGCCCCATGTTTCCTTCTTGTATTAAGTCTAAGAATAGCATTCCTCTGCCCACATATTTTTTTGCAATACTAACAACAAGTCTTAGGTTTGATTCAGCAAGTTTCTGCTTAGCTTCCTCGTCTCCTTCTACTATTTTTTGTGCTAGTTCTGCTTCTTCCTCAAATGTAAGCAATGGAATTTTTCCTATTTCTCTCAAATACATTCTAACTGGGTCGTCTACACTAACTCCATCTATGTTAGTAACGTCCATATCTTCTAATTTAATTTCTTCTACATTCTCTAAATCTTCTACATCCGGTTCTTCTAGGTCGTCATTTAAGTCCACTCCTAAGTCCTCAAACGCATCAAAAACCTTATCTATTTCATCTGGAGTTGTATCATCTAATTCTGTTGCAAGCTCTCCATATGTCATTTTGCCACTTTTTTTTGCTTTATTTATAATTTTTTGTACTTTTTCATTGGCTATCTTATTATTTTCTTTTTCATCACTGTTTTCTTGTTTTTCCTTTTTATTAGAATTTGCTTTTTCTTCAATTTTTGGTTCTTTTTCCTCTTTAGTCTTAGCCTCCTTTTTTTCTTCTTTTTTAGCTTCAACTTTTGTCTCTTTACTTGTTTTCTTTTTAGTTTCAGTTTTTTCCGCATTCTTTTTATTAGCTTTTAATTCTTCCTTCTTTTCTACTTCTTCTACTTTTTCTCTCTTATTCATTACTATAATACCCCCTACTTAACCTTGGCTAACTTTAAAAAAACATTATTTAACTCATTCTCCAATTCTTTTGCTTCATTGCTTGGCAAGCTCTTATCGTCTAGCATTTTTACTAATTCGTTTCGTCTGTTAGTTAGTTTCTCTTTATAATATATTGTAAGCAAGTCGCGTATGCACTTATCTATGTCTGAAATTCCAAAGTCTTCTGCCATTATTCCAGACAAATAGTTTACTTCATCATCTTCTTCAAAAAGGTCTAAAATGTTAATATTTATATTTTTTTCGTATTGTTCATATATTTTTCCAATAATCTTTTTGTTTAGTTCATCTTTAATATCGTCCACAGCTATATTTTTCTTTATTGTTTCAAATGTTTTTTCTGGATAATTCACTAATATATATATAACCATTTTTTCTCTTTTTATTATACTTTCATCAATTTTTTTCTCGCTATCCTTCTTCATGAAGCTTTTAACAGGAGCTCTTTCTAATATTTTCTTATCATTTGAATTTTGATATCTTAACTTATTTACTTCTCCATAAATAGCTTCTTTTGAAATTTTGTATTCTTCTGAAATTTTGTCTATATATATTTCTTTTTCAATGTCATTATCCACTTTTGAAAGGATTTGCGCTGTTCCATTTAAGAATTTTATTTTGTCATTAACATTTTCTATGTTCAAATTTTGTTTTAGAACTTTAACCTTAAACTCTACTAAAGATATTGCGTTATCTACGCATTTATTAAATCTTTCTGGGCCGTATTTTATTACAAATTCATCCGGGTCCTTTGCTCCATAAATTTGAAGCACACGCACATCGCATCCCATATTTTGTAAAATATCTAGACCTCTTAAAGTAGCTGCTTGTCCCGCTCCATCAGCATCATACCCAATAATCACTTGCTCGCTACATTTTCTTAGGAGCCTACCTTGTTGCTGAGTCATGGCAGTACCAAGCGAAGCCACTACATTTGTAATACCTCTTTGGTATAGAGATATTGCATCCATATAGCCTTCGACTATAATTATTTTTTTTGTGTCGCTTTTTTTAGCTATGTTTAGACCAAACAAGTTTCTACCCTTGCTGTATACAATGTTTTCTGGTGAGTTTATATACTTAGGTTTACTGTCATTTAATACTCTACCTCCAAATGCTATAAAGCGACCGGCAACATCCTGTATTGGTATCATCAATCTGTTTTTAAATCTGTCTACAAATACGCCTTTTTCTGACCTATTTACCAAACTAGATGCGAGAATTTCTTCATCTGTAAAGCCTTTTTTTCTTAGCACTTGGAATAGTTCGTCGAAATCTCCAGAATAACCTATTAAAAATGATTTAAGAGTTCTATTGTCTAATTTTCTTTTCTTCACGTACTCCTGTGCTATTTTAGATGAAGGTTTGTATAATCTTTCATGATAAAATTTAGCTGCAATTTCGTTTATTTCATACACCTTAGCTTTGAGTTGTATTTTCTTGCTATCTTGATAGGTGGTGTCTAACACGGGAAGTGTAATATTAGCTCTATTAGCAAGTAGTTCTAATGTATCAATAAAGTTTAGGTTTTCTATTTTGCTAATAAAGTGTATAACATTTCCACCTACTCCGCAGCCAAAACAGTGAAAAATTTGTTTATCTGGTGAGACAGAAAAAGAAGGTGATTTTTCTTTATGAAATGGACATAGTCCAAAAAAACTTCTACCTTTCCTTTTTAATGTTACATATTGTGATACCACATCTACTATGTCATTACTACTCCTTATTTCTTCAATTAACTCCTCACTATATCTTATCAACTTTTTCTAACCTTTCTACCATATACTTATTTTATTCGACATAAAGTCTTCAATTCCTTCTTATTAATTTACATTTTTTGCCACCAATAAGGTCGCATTCTGCAATAGAATACGACCTTTCTTTGGTTTTACAATAATTATAAATTTTCGCTTGTACCTGTTCCATTGTATGGTATAAATTTGCTTACTATGTCTTGATTTAATTCTATATTTTCTTGTGGTAATTTATACTCATCAAATGAAATATTTATTTTGTTGTCTACTAATTTTTCAACTTCTTCTTGTGATGCATGCTCTGCTAAAACTAATTCGCTAACTAGAATTTGTTTAGCATTATTAAGCATTTTCTTTTCTCCTGTAGATAGTCCTTTTTCTTTTTGTTTGAAGCTAAGATTTCTAACTACATCTGCCACTTCATATATATCTCCACTTTTCATTTTGTCCATGTTATCTCTATATCTCTTGTTCCAGTTTTGAGACATCTCTGTCTCGTTTTCACCTAACACTGACATTACCTTTGCTGCTTCTTCCTTATTAATAATGTTTCTAACGCCAACTTCTTCTGCCTTATCTGTTGGCACCATTACTTTTACCTCTCCAGGCATTTTGATTATGTAATAATTGTGTTTTTCTCCCAATATGTTTTTTTCTTCTATTGCGTCTATCGTCCCTGCACCATGCATTGGATATACTATCTTGTCACCAATATTAAACATATTAGTCCTCCTTTCTAAAAGTTAATTTTTCAATATATGAAGTTAAAGAAAGGGTTTGTTTCTCTTTTTCAACTACATTTCTATTATACATCAAAAAATGGTAAAAGTCAAAACTTTTACCATTAGATTTTATGTAATTAAAAGCTGCAATCTTAGAAAATGAGCACTTACAAAAAATGAAATTTTTTTTGAACTTTTTTTAGATTGCAAATTTTATTTATGTATACCGTTTCTTATATCTTGTGATATTTCAGGTGTTCCTGCCATTCTCTTTTTTCGTATTTCAGGTCAGTTTCTAGTTCACTACCACACGACATTTATGTTATAACTTGTTACTTACTGGTTGAACCAAACCCGCCTTGTCTCTCCCCATCTGCATTGTCATCATCAGTAGTTAAATATTTTTGAAAGATTGCCTGTCCTATTGCATCTCCTTTTTTTATTACTGTATCCTCATCTTTTACATTATAAAATGCAAACATAATATGTCCATCATTATCTGCATTTCCATAATAATCTTTATCAATTACGCCTACACTGTTTGACAAAATAAGTCCTTTCTTTTTTGGGTTAGAACTACGATTGTATAGCATTAGCACCTCGTCATCTTGCATATATGCCTTAAGGCCAGTTTTTACAAGCGTTGGCGCCATTCCTTTCTTAAAACTTGGAACAACAGTATCTTCAGCCGCCTCTATATCATACCCTGCTGAAAATTTTGTTTTCCTTATTGGTAAATTAATTCCTTTATCTTCAAAACCTTTTGCAATTTCAAAACCTCTAACTCTTTCCATTTCTACAATCTTTCCTTTCTTTTATATTCTATATGGTTATTTTTTTACTACAAAATACAAACACATAATATATACTCTAATCGCCACAAAGCACAAATTATTTTTTCATTAATTGGTTAAATTAGCATAAGTCTCGTCCATTTTATTAAACTGTTCTCCTTCATATGCAATCGCATTATGCGTTAAATCTCTAACATAATACGCGCTATATATCAGCCCCTCATTTTGCAACGCAATAATTATAGTGGCAGTAGACAAAACAACTAATGCAACAATTGTAAAAATTAATGCAATTAATGTAATACCACTATTATTTATCATACCGTTTCTCCTTTCTAAAAGCAATCTCTCGCTCTTTCTTTTCTGTAGCTTTTCAAACATTTCTGTCTTTTTCTCGAGTTCTTTTCAATAATTCAGTATTATTGTACATCATAAGTATTTTTTTTACAAGTACTTTTTCAAAAATTTCGTTTTGGGGATAGGTCTCTTTGGCGAAGTTTTTTTCGTTTTGGGGACACATCTCACCAAAAGCTGTTTTTTTGCTCCGTCCCTAAAAACAGCTCTGCCCTATATCTCCACATAATTTTCTTTGCATGCCTTCAATAGCCTATTCATGATGGCAACACCAATTCCTTCTTGTTCAACCCCTTCAATAATTACAATGTCTGGTGAAAACGTATCTGCTTTTTTTAAGCATGAAAAAATATTCTTAGCAATCTCGTTTAAATTAGTTTTTGAGCCAACATCTATTGTCAAAATTTCCTCATAACATGTTAGGTTTTCATGTGAGCAAAGCACACAAGGTTTAGCATATTTTTTTGAAATTTCTTTTACTTTCTCTACCATCTTCTGGTTATCTTTGCTATATACTAAAATGCACTTGCTATTAGGCGTATAATGCTGCGCATGATTTACATTCACCGACTCTGTATCTTCATATTCGTTTACAACTTGTGGTGCAATCTTTTTTATTTGCTCGGCAGTTATGCTTCCTGGTCTTAGAATATGTGGCACACCTTCTATTACTTTTACAATAGTTGATTCAATTCCAATTTCGCTATTGCCACCATTAATAGCGCAGTCTACCTTGTCCTTAAAGTCCTCAAATATATCCTCAAAATTTGTGCCACTAACTTTCCCTGAAACGTTTGCACTTGGCGCTGCGATAGGAACGCCAGCATATTCTACCAACTTTTTTGCTATAGTTCCGCTAGGCATGCGCACTCCGACAAATGGCTGATTAGCAGTTACAATATCTGGAACAATCGCACGTTTCTGCAAAATTATAGTAAATGGTCCTGGAAAAAATGTCTCCATTAATTTATATTCCAAAGGAGAAATGTTTTGCGCAACAGTCTCAATCATATCCATATCGCTTACGAGTAAGTTGATTGGGTTGCTAAAATTCCTTCCTTTTGCCAGAAAAATTTTTTTCACAGCATTCGCATCCAACCCATTTGCTCCTAACCCATATACAGTTTCAGTAGGAAACAGAACCAAGTCTCCTGACCTTATAATCTCTCCCGCTTCTTTTAATTTGCTATATTCATTACTATTTTTCATATCTATATATTTTTCCATGGTTAGTTGCATTCCTTTCTTATATATAAATCTATGCATTTGATTATACAACTTTTTTTTAGTTGAAACAATATATAAACGGTATTAAATTAAGTGTGTGCTGCGACGACATTTTTCTAGTAACCTTACTATGGACACAACACCATTATTTTTTCAGCGTCTTGCTTTCTTATTGCAAGTATTATGTTTCTAACCTCGTACGCGATGGGGTCGCCCGCTAAGCTACAAAATATTGGTGTAATTTTAGTAGTTGGTATTAATCCTAAATCAAGCAACCTTCTCTTTACACTAGCCTCACAATTAATTTCTCGTATGATTCCAGTGATGTTAAGCTCTAATTCGGTTAGAGGAATCGTTCTTTTCATAAATCTCACCTTCCTTGGTTACAATTCTATACAAAACCACAATACATAATATTCTTACAATAATTTTTTGTTACAATTTCTGACAATTTATGACCAGCTCTTACTACTGTACCACTAAATTCCACACCCCCGTTGTTATAAGGCAGAGCACAATTCCACATACGGTTGGAAGTAAAAACGCAAGCCCACTCCACTTTAAACTTCCAGTTTCCTTTTTTATTGTCAGCAATGTTGTCGTGCACGGAAAATGCAGCAATGTAAATATCATTACATTAATCGCTGTAAGAACTGTCCAGCCATTCTGCATAAGAATTTGCCCAATTGTCCCCGTTTCCTCTAGGTTCACCAAAGTTCCGCTTCCCATGTAGCTCATCAAAATTATAGGAAGTACAATTTCATTTGCTGGTATTCCTAAAATAAACGCTGTCAAAATATATCCATCCAGTCCCATTAAACTCGCAAACTGGTCAAAGAAGTTTGCAATGTGGTCTAATATACTTATATCTCCCATATTTATGTTTGCAAATAGCCATATCACAAGTCCCGCTGGCGCCGCAACCACAATCGCCCTGCCCAACACAAACAAAGTTCTGTCAAAAATTGACCTTACTATCACCTGCCCAATTTGTGGCTTTCTATACGGTGGAAGCTCTAAAACAAATGAGCTATTTTCCCCTTTTAGTATTGTTTTGGACAGTATTTTAGAAATAAATATTGTCATAAATATTCCAAGCAAAACCACAGCCAGTACCGCTATTGTAGATATTATTTCCACATTTTTTCCAGCAAATAGCCCTCCAAAAAACACTGTTGCCACAATTATTAAGAATGGAAACCTACCATTACACGGAACAAATGCATTAGTTAAAATTGCAATTAACTTTTCCCTTGGCGAATCTATTATCCTACAACCTGTTACTCCGGCACTATTGCAACCAAAGCCCATACACATTGTAAGAGCCTGCTTTCCAGAAGTACCTGCCTTTCTAAAAAATTTGTCCAGATTAAATGCAATTCTTGGCAAAAAGCCCAGGTCCTCCAACAACGTAAACAATGGAAAAAATATTGCCATAGGCGGAAGCATAACCGCTATTATCCATGTCAATGTCTTGTATATTCCATCCACCAGCGCCCCCTTCAGCCAATCTGGTGTAGAAAGACTTTCTAATGCATACACTAACTTTTCTTGTAACCAACCAAAAAACATCGACAGCCAGTCTGAAATATAGTTTGCACCCGAGATAGTAAGCCAAAAAATCACACCCAAAAATGCCAACATAATTGGAATACCCCAAACCTTTGAAGTAAGCACCTTGTCTATCTTTCGCTCTTTTCTGTTCTTCGCATCATCAATTGTAATAACATCATTTGCCACGATTTCTGACATAAAAATTATGCTAGAAATTAACCTGTCCTTAATCTCCCCTCTCTGTATACCTTCATGCTTTAGAATATCCTCTATTTCTTCCTTTTCCTTTTGTAACTTCTTATTCTCAATCAGCCTAACCTTTAAATTTTTCTCAATTGACCTTAGTATCTTTTCGTCCCCATCAATCAACTTGATTGAAACCCACCTTGCCATCTTTTTGTTGTCCTCTGTAAGAAGCCTGGTAATCTTTTTATCTAAAACCTCGATGCATCTCTCAATATATGGAAGATACGTAATTTTCTTAGGCCTTGGCTTAATCTCGCCACTGCACACCTTCTGAACCTTTTGCATTAACTGCGCAAGCGTCTTTTTCTTCCTCGCTATCACGCCCACCACAGGCACTCCCAGCCTTTTCTCTAGCTCAATCAAATCTATATTTATACCTCGCTTTTTCGCCTCATCTAACAAATTCACACATACAACCAAATTATTGGTAATCTCCATAATTTGATACACCAAATTCAAACTCCTCTGAAGCGCAGTTCCATCAACAATCACGATAGTCAAGTCAGGATTACCAAAGCAAATGTAATTTCTTGCAATTTCTTCTTCTTCAGAATTAGACATTATAGAATATGTACCAGGAATATCCACTAGTAAAAAATTGTGCTTATTATACTTGCACTCTCCCACCGCATTCGCCACAGTCTTGCCAGTCCAATTACCAGTATGCTGATGCATACCAGTAAGCGCATTAAAAATAGTGGACTTTCCAACATTAGGGTTGCCCGCAATCGCCACTCTATAATCATACTTTTTCAATTTATTATTTATATCCTCAATTAAAACATTTTTCCCTGTCGACTTTGCCGTAAGTCCCATATTTCCCTCCGTTTATGTTATGATAATATATTATATGGGATATGTGAAGATTGGTGACTTGACTTTTTCGGTCTATTATTATATTATATTAGCGAATTTTAAATTTAGGAGGTAATAATTATGGAATTAAAAGGTTCAAAAACAGAAGCAAATTTAAGGGCTGCTTTTTCTGGAGAATCAGAAGCAAGAAACAAATATACATATTTTGCAAGTGTTGCAAAAAAAGAAGGATATGAGCAAATAGCTGCAATCTTTACAGAAACAGCTGAAAATGAGAAAGAACACGCAAAATTGCATTTTAAATACTTACAAGGAATTGGAGATACAAAATCAAACTTAGCTGATGCAGCAGCTGGTGAAAACTACGAATGGTCTGATATGTATCCAAAATTTGCAAAAGAAGCTGAAGAAGAAGGCTTTTTAGAGATAGCTGCTACTTTTAGAGGAATTGCAGAAGTTGAAAAACATCATGAATAAAGATATAAAAAGTTATTAGAGAATGTTGAAAACGGAGAAGTTTTCAAAAAAGGAAGCATTGTTGTATGGAAATGCAGAAACTGCGGACACATCCATGTTGGCTTAGAGGCACCTACAATTTGTCCAGTTTGCAAACATGCACAAAGCTATTTTGAAGTAAACGCAGAGAATTATTAAGCCTGTTAAAAGGACGGAGGAAAAAACAGTTTTTCCTTCGTCCTTTTTAAGAAGTCACGCACTCTTTAATTCAAGCCTCAATTTATCAGCTATCATCGCTATAAACTCGGAGTTTGTAGGTTTTCCTTTGCTTGCTGAAACTGTGTAGCCGAAAATTCTTTCTACTACTTCCTGTCTACCTCTGCCCCACGCAACTTCTATTGCATGGCGGATGGCACGTTCTACTCTGCTTGGGGTTGTGTGATATTTTACAGCTATATCAGGATATAACTGTTTTGTTATTTGATTTATCATATCTGTGTTAGTTACTACCATAATTATTGCTTCTCTTAAATATTGATAACCTTTTATATGCGCTGGAACTCCTACTTCATGAATTACATTTGTTACTAGAGCTTCTAAATTTTCTGCATTCCTTGTTTCTTCTGGGGATATATCTATATATTGCTTTCTTATTTCTCTACTTATTATACTTCTATTGTTTTGTGATGGATGATAATATTTCATTTCTTTTATTCTTTTTAATAAAACATTTATATCGAATGGTTTTACTATATAATATTGTGCCCCTAATTCGATTGCTCTTTGTGTTATTTTGTCTTGCCCAACAGCTGATAAAATGATGCACATAGGTTTGTTTTCCAAATCACTTGAATTTAATTTTTCTAAAACTCCTAGTCCATCTAAATGCGGCATTATTATGTCTAATAATGCAATGTCTGGCTTTGTTTCCATTATCTTGTCGTACGCTTCCTGTCCATCTCTCGCTACACCTACTATTTCCAGGTCTTCATCTTTTGATAAAAAAGTTACTAATGTTTTTGCAAAGTCTTGATTGTCATCTGATACTAAAATTTTGATTTTCTCGCTCAATTTTCTATCCCCCTAATCAATATTTAAAATTGTAAAAATTTTACAGTCAGATTATATAACTATTTCCAGATTTTTACAATAGTTTTCGGTAAGTTTTTTTGTTTTTTTTATTTTTTTAGAAATTTTCATGTTTGTTTTTGTTAGAAAAATGAGCATTTCTGCCATTTGATGTATTTTTTAAAAAGTAAAATTTTTCCAGTTGTCTTTTTGTTGTTTTCTTTTCTTGTTTTATTTTTTGTGACTTTATTTTTTGTTTTTTAACAAGGTTTTCCAGTTTCTGATTTTATTTCCGATTTTGTCATTTTGATACATAGTACAGTATTACAGGATAACTAACAATATTTTGTGTTTTTTTCTTGCAATATTTTCGAACTCAAAATATTTATCTTTCTATTTTTGCAATCAGTTTCAAACTGTGGCATTTTTGTTTTAGGAATTTCTATTATAAGTTTTATATTCTCTCCATATTGAGTGTCTACAATATTTAAAGAATTAATATTGCAATAATACCTAAAACTCTCTAAGTTTTGGTAAGTAGCCATTACTTCTAACTCGTATGACTCCACTAATTCTATAATTTGTGCATTTTCAATTGCCTTTACAACTGCCGCGCTATACGCTCTCACAAGTCCTCCCGTACCAAGAAGTATACCTCCAAAATATCTTGTAACAATAGCAATAACATTGCATAGCTCATTGCGTTCAAGCACATTAAGTATTGGTGCTCCAGCTGTTCCGCTAGGTTCACCATCATCGCTTGCTTTTTTAATAATAGTCTCCCCATTAATAATATAGGCATAACAATTATGCCTTGCATCATGGTACTTCTTTTTATATTGCTTTAGCACTTCTTCTGCCTGTTCTACGTTCTGGACACAAATTACATTCGCAATAAATTTAGAACGCTTTTCTTCAATTTCTGCTGTTACATTACCTTCTATAGTCTTAATTTTATCCTCCTTCGAGCCCTACAAACGTATTTCTTTTTAAATCAATACTTCAGCTCTAGAATAAATTTGTTGATGTCAGAATTTAATTTTCCAGAAAAACTTCTCCTCTCTATAACTCACTCTACTGCCCCGCTGTATACCCTGTTGAATACGCAATTTGCAAGTTGAAGCCCCCTGTATAAGCATCAACATCAATTATCTCGCCTGCAAAATACAAGTTTTCTATTATTTTTGATTCCATTGTTTTTGGGTTAACTTGCTTTATATCAATTCCGCCAGAGGTTACAATTGCCTCCTCTATGCTTCTGAAGCTGTCTATAGCAACCTCAAAATTCTTTAGCAAATGCACAAGCCTTTTTCTTTCTTCTTTAGTTATTTCATTAACTTTTTTGTTTGGAGCTATTCCAGACAATTCAACTATTACACCAATCATTTTCTTTGGTAACAATTTGTCTAAACTATTTTTAAATTCTTTGTTCTTTTCTTCTCCAAAGTCTCTTAAAACTCTTTCATCTAACTTTTCCTCAGAAAGAACTGGTTTCAAGTCAATGCTCAATACTATCTCGTGTTTTGGCAAAAGCTCGTCTACTCCTTTGTATCTTAGAAGATGTGCAGAACTACTTAATATGGTTGGTCCAGAAACTCCAAAGTGCGTAAAAAGCATTTCTCCAAAGTCTTCATATATTTTTTTATTTTTTGAGGTATCTATAATTTTTATTCCTACATTTTTTAAACTGAGCCCCTGCATTTCTTTGCAATATTTTAAACTTTTCTGTCCTGCATTCAGTGGCACTAATGATGGTCTTATTTTTGTAATTTTGTGTCCCAATTTTTCAGCCATTATATATCCATCTCCAGTAGAGCCTGTACCAGGATAGCTCTTTCCTCCCGTTGCCAATATTATTTTATCTGCCATAATTTCTTTGCTTTTCCCATCAATATTAACTCTTACACCATATGCCACTTTTTCGTCTTTTCTTTCTACTTCGTCGCCATTTTGCTCTGTGCCATTTTTCTCATTTACCAATATTTCTTCAACTTTTGCATTTACAATAATTTTTACACCCAGTTTTTTCAATCTACTTAGCAGTGCATTTAAAACATCACGAGAGCTGTCTGAAACTGGAAACACTCTGTTCCCTCTCTCTGTCTTTACCTTAACTCCTTCTTCCTCTAATAGCTTTATAATGTCATTATTATTGAAATTATTAAAGCTACTAAACATAAACATACCATTACCTGGTATGTTTTTTATAAAGTCCTCTATGGGAATGCTGCTTGTTATGTTGCATCTTCCTTTCCCTGTTATGAGAAGCTTTTTTCCAAGCGCATTCGTTTTTTCTAATATAGTTACATTGTTTCCATTCTGTGCAGAGGCAATTGCAGCAAGCATTCCTGCTGGCCCCCCACCAATTATTACTACGTTCATTTGCAAGCTCCTTAGTCTTTGTTACAACCTTATTTTCTAGTGTTGGAAAGATAATTGTTTCTGGCGTTGTTAAACTGCGCTACGAAAGTCCTCAATGTGCCCAAAGCACACCTGCGGCTTTCTTGCTTGTTTGCCTAGCCAAAAAGCAATTCTTTTTCCAACTAAGCCAGATTTTCTATCGCTTTTAAAACTCCCAACTTTCCATATTCGTATGTAAGACCGCCTTGCATAAAAGCAATATAAGGTGGTCTGATTGGTCCGTCGCAAGATAGTTCTATTGATGAGCCTTGTGTAAATGCTCCCGCTGCCATAATTACTTTATCTGTGTAGCCTGGCATATCCCATGGCTCTGGAATTACATTTGAGTCTATTGGTGAGCCCATTTGTATACCTTGACAGTATTTTATAAGTTTGTTTTCATCATTAAATTTTATTGTTTGGACTATGTCTGCCCTTTTATCATTGTATTTTGGCTCTACATCATAGCCCAATTTTTCTAGCATTCTGCTTGCGAAAACTGCTGTTTTTAAGCTACTTGCCACTACTGATGGTGCAAAGAACAAGCCCTGCAATATTGCTTTTGTGATGCCAAGCGATGGTCCTACTTCTTTGCCTTCGCCTGGTACTGTCAATCTTTCTGCTGCTAGGTTTACTAATTCTTTTTTTCCTGCAATATATGCGCCATTTGGTGCAATGCCGCCACCCAAGTTTTTTATTAATGACCCGGACTATAATGTCTGCTCCAACTTCGGTTGGCTCCCTTGTATCAACAAACTCGCAATAGCAGTTGTCTATCATAATTATTACGTTTTTATCAAACTTTCTTATATGTTCTATTACTTTCTCAACCTGCTCTATTTTAATGCTTTTTCTTGTGCTATATCCTCTTGAGCGTTGAATTTCAATTAATTTTACATTTCCCTTTTTTAGTCTTTCTTCTATTTTGTCATAGTCAAACTCATCATCCGCTAGGTCTATTTGCTCGAAATTGACATTATATGATTTCAAGGAACTTGCATTATCTACTATTCCAATAACTTCGTCTAAAGTATCATATGGCTTGCCAGTAATACTAAGCATTGTATCTCCTGGTCTTAGTAACGCAAACAGTGCAACTGTAAGAGCATGAGTTCCAGATATAAACTGACCTCTTACTAGGCAATCTTCTGCTTTCAATACATCTGCAAAGACTTTTTCGCAAGTATCTCTGCCTATGTCTCCATATCCATATCCTGTAGTTTGGTTAAAATGCATGTCAGATATTTTATTTTTCTGGAATGCATTTAAAACCTTTGCTGAATTGTATTCGCATGTTTTGTTTATTTCCTCAAAAACTGGTTTTATGTCTTCTTCTACTTGCCTTGCCAAGTCTATTACCTTTTCTGATATTCCAAATTCCTTATACATTGTTATCTCCTTCATTCTATCTAAACTATCTAAAAACTACTCTTGAGCTACATTTTCATCCACTTCATTATTTACTGTTTCATTATTTTCTGCTTCGCTGTTTTCCATGCTATTACTTTCTTCCACATTATTCTCCTGTTCTGTCTGACTTTCAGCTTCTTCTCCGTCCGTTTCATTTGTATAATAATCATTTCCATACCATTCTTCAACCATGTAGTATTCTCCAATAAACATTGGGCTTATACTATCTAGCTCGTATTTTGGCTCTACCACTATTGACTTATCTTCCTTTATAACTCCCCATTTTCCATCTACCATTATTCCAGCAAAACCGTATTCATTAAAGTCTGTAACCAAGTCATATTCATTCTGAACTTGTAAATTTCCGTCTTTATCTACAAAGCCCCACTTGTCATTAATCTTTTTCGCAAACAATTGATGGTTTGGGAAAACTTCTTGTGCTGTAAGCTCTTTTCCTGTGAGGTCAAAGTATTTTATTTCGTCTTCTGAATATAATTTTACGTAACTATCTTCCACTTCTATTTCTGCCTCAGCCATAGTTACCACTATCTCCATATTTTTATTAATCAAGCTAATAGTATTAGTTGAAGCATCATTTGCCTGAATTAGTTCTGTACCATCAAGCTTAAAAATACTGCTATATCTTAAATCAATAACCGATTTACCTGTTAAATCTATTATTCCATTATTATTATAATTTGCAACTATAAAATAATTATTGTCCAATTCTTCTATATAAGTGTAATTCTTGTCAACAACCACATTTCCACTATTGTCTATTATTTTATATATCTCATCTTCTCCATAAACAATACTATGTGCTCCATCTTTTGTAGGCATGCTTGAAATATATCCATTTGTTACTTCATTTCCGTTTAAGTCAAGCACCTTGCTCTGTCCGTCTTCTTGTGCATTAACATATATTCCACCAAAAGTTATTTCAGTATATTTTGTATCTAGCTTTGTCTCGCCCTCTCTATCAACAATTCCTTGCTTGCCATTCCTTTGCACAACAAACACATCGTTATACGCATTGTATGAAATGCTCTCATATTCATAATTCAAAATAACTTTTTTATCTCTTAGCAAACCAGCCTGTCCATCTTTATATGCCACAAGATAAACATTTTTTTCATCTTCTAGTTCAGTAACCCTCTCAACCTCTGAAAATTCTGGCTTCAAAATCATATCTCCCTTATAGTTGATATATCCATATCTGTAGCCGTTTTCTTCTATTTTACAAACAATAAAGCCAGTTCTTTGATATTTCGTTTCCACATCATAATAATTATCTGCTGTTATATTATCATACTCAGGTTCTATAACAAAAACACCATTTTGATTTATTACCCCAAGCTTATCGTTTTGCTTTACAAGAAACATTCCTTCTTTATATGTCATTGAAGAAATCTCGTCAAAAATAGGGTCAGTTATCTCATCTCCATTAATATTAAGCAAGCCATACTTTCCATCCTTCTTGTATTTCAATGCAGTCTTTTCAAAAGGTATACCATCTGCGGTTGTCTCATTTGGTATAGCTTGTACCGATTCATATCCAGTTAAAATTTGTTCTCTCTTTTCATTTAACACTTTAGTCTGATATTCTTTGGTTTCTGTGTTGTAATCAGACATGCATATAAATACAGGCTTTGATGGGTCTGGAATTTGTATTACATTATATGTTGGCTCTATAATAATATTACCATCTCCATCTATAACTCCAGACCTGTTGTCAACATTTATTACATTATATTCTATATTCGAAACTTCCACTACATCATAAACATATTTTGCCCTTTTATTAAAAAATAACACTAAACAAACTATTGCCACAACTAAAATTACTAATGCTACAATTAAAACTATTACTTTCTTTTTGTTCATATTTTTCCCTACCCTTTCTCTCGGCATCGAACGATTATACTTATAACCATTACAGCCTCTTACTAATTAATTTTCTTATGTTATTAATTTTCTTCCTCTTGCAGCTCGCTCTCCTCATCCATATTCTTGCAAACTTTAACATATTTTATCCTTTTGTCTTCCATTTCCTCCACTTTATATGTCAGCTTTTCATCTTCAATAACTGGATGCTCGTTTTCGTCTGGAATTCTTCCCAGTCTATCTAATAAATAACCTGATAAAGTCTCATAATCTCCCTCTGGAATTTCTATTCCGAAAACCTTTTTTAATTCATATGATGTAAGCAAACCACTTACAATATAAGTATTTTCATCTATTTTCTTTACATCAATTTCTTCATCGTCATACTCATCAAAAATATTTCCAACAAGCTCCTCAATAATATCCTCCATTGTAATTAAACCAGCTGTACCTCCATACTCGTCAATTACTATCGCCATCTGCACCTTGTTTTGCTGCATTTCCTTAAACAACTCGTCAATATCCTTTGATTCCGGAACAAAATATGGTTCCCTTATTATCTTGTCAATCTCAATTTTTTCATTATCCTTCAGTGGTTTCAAAATATCCTTTACAAACAAAATTCCCTTTATATCATCAACGTTTTCCTCATAAACCGGTATTCTACTATACTTAAACTCATCTATTTCATCTAAAACATCTTCTATTTTGTCATTAATATCAATTGCATACATGTCTGTTCTAGGTGTCATTATCTCTGAAACAATAATATCGTTAAACTCAAACACATTATTAAGAAGCTGCCTCTCGCCTTGCTCGATTGTGCCTTTTTCTTCTCCCTCTGCTATCATCATTTTAATTTCTTCTTCTGTTACAACTTCCTCCTCGCTCTCACCAACACCAAATATTTTTGATACCATATTGGTTGAAGCTGTAAGCAATTTAACAAAAGGAGCTGTTATTACTGAAATTCCCCTTATAACGCCAATTGTCGCATACGATATTTTTTCGTAGTATTTCATTGCAAGTCTCTTTGGCACCAATTCTCCAAATACCAAAGTAAAGAATGAAAGTATTATTGTTATTAATACTATTGAAACTCCTCTCCACACTTCTAGACTTACCATTGGTATTAAATTATTTAAAACTGGAGCCAACTTATCAGCAAATGCATCTGAAGCAAACGCACTAGACAAAAAGCCTGCAAGAGTAATTCCAATTTGTATTGTCGCTAAAAACTTGCTAGGAGACTTAAGCATCTTTAAAATTTGTTTAGCCTTTTTGTTTCCTTCTTTCGCATCCCTCTCAATTTTAGCATCATTCAAAGAAATAAATGCAATCTCTGTCGCCGCAAAATAAGCATTCAGCAGAATTAAAATTATTAAAACTATAATTTGAGTCAACATTCTCTTCCTTTCTTATTATTCCTTATATATAATATGCGCATTTATTCAAATTATATATACTATTATCATAATTTATTTATGTGGTGATGTCAAGAATTTACGCATAAAAATCGCACAAGAAGTTACAGGATAATGGTTTTAACATTTATACATACTCTAAAGCATTATGTCTGTCTCATCACCACAAAGAAAAGCAATTTGAAATTGCTTTTCTTCTAAAAATATTTATAATAAAGGATGTGTCCCTATGAACACTTATTTTTTAATTTTATAATCTTTTGTATCCTCTAAAAACCTGTCCTTGGTAAATTTTCTATTTTCTCGCCTGTCACTTCATCAGAAGCATCTTCTACTTCTTTTTCTTCATCTTCTGGTTCTTCATAATTATTCATTGTTAGTGAATAGCCTTGATATAAGCCAACATTTACTGATATTGGGTCTTTGTAAATAGTATATCCATCTGGTGATTTAACTTCTTGCACATAGTATTTTCCCGGCTTAATACCTTCCACAAAAATTTCACCATTTTCATTTGTTACTAAGTCTGAATATACAATATTCTTGTTTTCATCTAGGATGTTAAACTTTGCTCCTGCAAGTGGCTCTTTTGTTTCAGCATCTTTCTTTATAATAGTTATTTTTGTACTATTTTTTAAATAATTAACTTTTATCTTTGTACTGTCAAATTCATAGTCCGCACCTGCTAAGGCATAGCTTTGTTTTGAACTGCTTCCAGAGTCTCCGTACAAAATTGGCTTTGTTTTCACTTTGGCTGTAGCTTCTATTTCAATTGTTCCGTTCTTGTACAATTCTGTAATAGGTATCATAATTTTAAACTTTTCACCAATTTTAAATGTACTTTTTTCTACATTGTTTGTGTCAACAAGTTTTATACCTCTAATGTCTTCCACCTTGTTTAACTTAATTGTATATTCTGCGCATTCCACATTAGCATTAATAGAAAACTCTTTGCTTGCATAGTCCTTGTTTATGCTATCTACAACCCATAAACCATTTACACTTCCAAAATTAACAATTGAAACAGGTTTTGTTTCTTTAGAACTCCTTGCTATGTCCGATATTTTCTTTGCTGCCTTTATAACTCTTACGCCTTGTGCATCTCTGCCCTTGAAATCATCCCAATCGTAGTTATACATCATATCATAAACAGCCATTTTGGTTGCTGCAAACGCCTCTATCTCGCTATTTACTCCCAACTGACTTGGAGTTTTGTATGGATATCCATTTGTAACCGCTCTCCAAATTTTGTTATCTGTTACCAATTTGTCAACAGACACAGTATAGCTTTCATCTTCAGTAACACCCGGCAAATTTTTATTTAAGCAGTAAGCTGGATATTCCACTCCATCCTTCTTGTATACTACAAACTCCACTCCAATTAAATTGTTTTGATATGTAAAGCATACAAGCTCGCCTTTAGAGTATAAGTCTGCTTCATCTATAAAATATGTTGATGCCGCTTCTGCTTTATTAGGAAATATCATTAGCATTGTAACTAGTAATATTACAACCATTGCTGCCGATATTATTCTGTTTTTATTCATTAATTACCTCCTACTTTTTCTAATTTTTTTATTCTGCATGTCACCTCAGTCCCTGAAACTTTGGTGACATATATGTCAAAACAAAACTTTTATCTATTAAAACACTTCAACCGCTTGAACACATCTCCTATAGTCATGCATGTTTTCCACACATGTTATAAGTGTTATTCTGTTATCCTCTGTATTCTGTACATATTTCCAATCTGTTTGTTCTATAATTTTATTCATTATAACCTTATATTCCTTTTTTCCATTTTCTGAATAATAAATTATTTTGTCTCCATTCTCCAGTTCTTTTATTTTCTCAAAGAAATTGCATCTGTATCCCCTATTATGTCCAGCTAAAGGTATATTTCCATTCCATTCCGTCGTTCCCTCAAAATGACCAACTGCTGTTCCCAAAACCTCTTGCGATGTCCCAGATTTAATAGGAGCCACAACAGCTATTTTAGGAATTTCTATTCTCCAAGTACTATTTTTTACATTAGACAAATACTCCACTAAGCCTTCTGCATCAGTATTTTCCTCTATTGTCACATTTTCATATATGTCCGCAATCTGCATTGGCCTTAAATATGTATCTTCCAAGCTCATAACATCAAGTGGAATTCTTTTGCCATAATTGTTTTCTTTCCAACTAGAAATTTCCGTGTTGGTTGTAATGTTAGTTCCTTGTATTACTGAATAGTCTAGAACAATAAATAGCACTACACAAAGTAAAATAGTAATTACTAAAGCTATGACATAATTATTTCTTTTTGTATAATTCAGCACATATTAACACCTCCTTATCACTAGTTTTACAATTATTTACACTGGTTTTCTCTCGAATTTTAAAGAATTTGAAACATGCTTAAGAATTGATATATGCGTGAAATAA
>CALXSA010000009.1 GCA_944390995.1 uncultured Clostridia bacterium | reverse complement strand
TCTATTTCAGAACAACAGACGTTACAGGTGTTATTGAATTAGCAGCTGGAACAGAAATGGTTATGCCAGGTGATAACGTAGACATGACAGTTGAACTTATCACACCAATAGCTATTGAAAAAGGACTAAGATTCGCTATCCGTGAGGGTGGAAGGACAGTTGGTTCTGGGGTAGTTTCAGAAGTTATTGAATAACATTTGAATAACATATTAAAACAGGGGGTTACAAGAAATTGTAGGCCTCTGTTTTTAAATCAATATGCATTATATAAGCTGAGCAAGTAGACTATTTATATAAAAAACTAAAAAAAATCTTGACATTGGGTGGCTACTAATTTTCATTGTCATAATTCTTGACTTTTTGTCTAAATGATTATATACTATACACGTAGTTTAGGAGGAATGGCAATGGATAGTTTAAAGAAAATAATTTGTGTTTTTGCAGTGCTTGTGGCAATATCATTTGCTTATACAAGTGTAGTGAAAGCTGCGACAGTGGAGATTACAACCGAGACTTTAAACCTAAGGGCAGAGGCTTCAACTGATTCTGATATAGTGGCTCAAATTTCAATAGGAGATGAGTGCGAGTTATTAGAGGAGGAAGGCGACTGGTATAGAGTTAAATATGGAGAATATACAGGATATATTAGTAAGGAGTATGCAAATGTAGTAGGACAAGAAGATACTTCTGATACATCTGATAGTAATAATGATAATGGCAATAATGTGAATGAGACTACAAACGAAAATGAAAATAATACTTCGGAGAGTGAGTCAAATTCTGGAAATGAAACTACAGAGGGCAGCGAGCAGAATACTACTGATGAGCAGCCAGCAGATGCTGAAAGTTCTAGCCAAACAGGAAATGAGCAAGAGGGTACTACTCCTGAAATGCAGAACCAAGTGGCAACTGTAAATGGTAGAACTCCTATTAGAATTGTGCCTTTAATAAATGGAAGTATTATAGAAAATTTGAGAGCTAACACAGAAGTTACGATTATAAATGAAATTAACGGCTGGGCTTATGTTCAAACAGATACAATTTCTGGTTGGGTAAGGACAGATGCTTTAACAATAAAGGAAGCAAGCGGAGAGAATTCAAGCGAAAATGAACCAAATGATGCGACAGACAATAAAGAAACAGAGACGTCAGATGAGAAAAGTACTTCTGAGTTTGAAGAAAGAACAATGTATGCAACAGACTATGTTAATGTTAGGAGAGAGGCAAGCTCAGAAGCTGAAGTGCTTATGCTTGTTGAACCTAATACAAGTTTTAAGGTCATAGGAGAAACTGGAGACTGGTATGAGGTTGAAACAAGTCAAGGGAATGCTTTCATATCAAAAGATTTGTTGTCTGAGAATCAAACTACTACTAACAGAGGGAATGTGACAAGGACAAGCAATGAGAATAGTAGCAAAACGGAGAAGACAAGTAGCAGTTCAAAAAGTGAGAGTTCAAATAGTAGCAGTTCTGTTAAGGCAAGTGAAGTAGTGTCGTATGCAAAGAAATTCTTAGGTGTGCCTTATGTATATGGTGGTGCAAGTCCATCTGGTTTTGATTGTTCTGGTTTTACGATGTATGTGTTTGACCATTTTGGAATATCTATGAGACATGGTGCACAAGCTCAGGCTAAGTTAGGAAAGACAGTTTCAGCTAACAAGAATTCTAAGAGTAGTTTATTGAATAATCTGAAGGCAGGAGATTTAGTATTTTTCCTTGATTATGAGACAATGGATGAGATAGGACATTGCGGAATATATATAGGAAATGGAAACTTTATCCATGCTTCTTCAGGTTCAGGTTATTGTGTTAAGATAAACAGTTTATTACCGGGAGAATATTATAATACGAGGTATTGCGCTGCTAGACGTGTATTGTAACAACGCAAGACGAAGTTTATTTTCCCAAAGAACGGGGGCAAAAGAAAGGGTGAAATAACTATAAAAAGACCAATTTGTATTGCCTCTTGTTTTTATATTATAGGGATACTAATTGGGCTATACTTGGAAATAAGTATGGCTTTTTTGTGCGTTATTTTATTGTGTGTGACCATATTTATAATATGCTGGAATGTAGATAAAAAATGGATAATAATGCTGGCGTTATTGCTAATGGGAGCGATGTATATACATTTTTTAGATAATAGTTACGAGCAAAAATATTTCCGGAGTACCAGAGCAAATAACATTAAGAGCGATTGTGACATCTGAACCGGAGGATAAAGACTACAAGTATACATACACTATTAAGGTCAAAGAGATAGAGGGACAGGACGGCTGCGAGAACACTCAATTAATTCTTAATGTTAATAAAAACAAATTGAATGGAGACGTCCTAAAATTTGGAGATGAAATATTGCTTACTGGTGAGTTTGAAAGGCCAAATGGTGTGCGAAATTATAAGGGGTTTGATTACGAGGGTTATTTAAAAAGTAAAAGAATATATGGAACAGTGAAATTGGAAAATTATAAAATCATTGCACATAATAGGGTTGATGGAGCTAGCAAGATGATTAATTTTGTTCAAAATAATATGAAGGAAAACGTGAATAATGTGTTGGAAAGTGAGGAGGCAGCTTTATGTGTAGGGATTTTGGTAGGTGATAGGGAAGCTATATCTGAGGAAGTTGAGGATGATTTCCAAAAAAGCAATTTGACTCATATGCTTGCAGTTTCTGGTTCGCACATAACATATATAATTAATGCTTTGGCTATTATGCTAAGCAAAACAAGTAAAAGATTTGCAAAAATTTTTACAATAGTATTTCTAGTGTTTTTTATGGCACTAACAGGCTTCACATCTTCTGTGGTAAGGGCAAGTATCATGGGGATGCTCATATTGATGGCAAGTCTTGTTCATAGAAAGTCAGATACATTTAATAATCTTGGTATATCTTCTCTTATTATTTTGCTAGTGAACCCATATGCAATTGCTGATGTGGGCTTTACACTATCTTTTGGTGGAACGATTGGAATTGTGCTTTTGGGTTCTAAAGTAATGAAATTGCTATATAAAATTGTAGAGAATGTAACTAATGGTAAAGTTAGTTTGAATGGGGAAACAGTCATTGAAAATGATGGAGAAGTTTTTAGCATAGGAAAACAGCTTATGCGAGGGAGTAAAGAAGTAGGTAATAGCAATAGTGAAGGAAAGATTGTAGAAAAAGATATTAGCAAGGATAATCAGATAAAAGAAGGTAATAGTAAGGAACAGGGCAGAATAGCAGAAAAAAAGAGAGTGATAATTGAAAAGATAATCAAGTATCTTATAAATTCACTTAGCATAACTTTGGCTGCAAACTTGGTAATTATTCCGATAATGGCGTATAATTTCAGCACAGTATCATTTACATTTTGGCTTTCAAATGTTTTGGCTGCACCTGTAATGGAAGCAGCAACTATTTTGGGGTTTATTGTATATTTTATTTCTATTTTGTTTATGCCTTTTGCAGAATTCCTTGGAATATTTTTAAATGTTTTACTAAAAGCTCTATTAAAAATAGCGGAATGGACTGCTGTCATTCCAGGTTCAAGTATATATATTAAAACACCATATGTTATAGAATGTGCCGCGTATTATCTTTTGTTGGCAGTAGTTTTTGATGTGGGGCAGTTAAGGGAAATTTTAAAAAAATATTGGTATAAGTTGAAAGACGATAAGTGTAGAGTATTGGGTATTGTTACATGCCAAAGAGAGGCTGAAGAAAAAGCTAATAATAAAGTTAGTAAAAGAATTTTGCCCATAGTTTGTACAATAATTGTTATAACTGCTACAGCCAGTATAATAAGTATGATGCCGAATAATTTAAGAGTGTATTTTGTTGATGTTGGGCAAGGAGATTGTACTTTAATACAAACACCTACCAATAAAACAATTCTTGTAGATGGAGGGGGGAGTGAGTTTGGCAGTTTCGATGTCGGAGAAAATACATTGCTACCATATTTATTGGATAGAAGGATAACAACAATTGACTATATGCTTATTTCTCATGCTGACGGCGACCACATTGGCGGGTTATTTGCAATAGTGGAAAACTTGAGAGTGAAAAATATAATAATAGGAAAACAGGGAGAAGACTCTGATAATTTTAACAGATTAATTGAGCTAATTAAGGGAAAAAATATAAATGTTATTGTCGCAGAGAAAGGAGAGATAATAAAAACGGATAAATATTCATATTTTGAGGTGTTGTTCCCAGAAGATACATTAATTAAAGAAAATGTACTTAATAATAACTCAGTTGTAGCAAAATTTAATTGTATGAACTTTTCTATGTTATTCACAGGCGATATAGAGGAAATTGCAGAAAATAGAATATGCGAATTGTATGCAAATTCAAATAAATTAAATGCAACAGTACTAAAAGTAGCTCATCATGGGTCAAAAACTTCTAGCACCGATGAATTTTTAGAATTGGTGGACCCTAAAATCGCACTTGTTGGGGTTGGAGCAAATAATAATTTTGGTCATCCGAATGAGGAAGTAATAGACAGGTTGAAAACGTTTACAAAACTTATTTATAGAACTGATGAAATGGGAGAAATTGAGTTAAAGTTTAGTAAAGACGGTAAGCTAACGCAAATAAATGGTTTTGTAAATTAAAAATTTATATAATACATACCAAAGTCGCTGTGTAGGACTTTAAAATGTCTCAAAATACTTTTAGTGTGCTATGATATTAAAAATTATTACTTTGAAAAAATAGCTTTCATAATTATGTGTGCTTTTGAGCGAAGCGAGAAAGGAATGGAATTTACCCTGTAACAGCAAAAATTACAAAAAATGTATAAAATTAAAAATAATTGCCATACTAATACTAGAATTTCAAAAAATACATAAAGCCCTATATTTAATAGCAAAGACCAAATGTTTTGCATTGTATAGGTTAGAAAGGAATGAGTTAGTATGGATAAAAAGTGGATAGTTGCTGTGATTGTGACAATTATAATAGGTCTATTGATAGGCATAGGTTTTGCAATGTTTTCGGGCAACAATGAAACTGAAAAAATGGATTACGTGAGTGAGAAGGAACTGGCAGATGCAGAAGAACAAGTAAATAGCGTAAATCAAATAGAAAGCCAAAATGCCATAGAGACATCTTCAACCCAAGACACAATTTCACCAAATGCAATAATTATTAAGAAAATGTATTATGAAGCATGTGACCATTTAATAAGAAAAACAGAGGATATACCAGAAGAATTAGTTAATAAAACCGAAGAAGAAGTAAAAGAGGAGTTTGCAGATTGGAAAATTGAAGAATACACGCCCACACAAATAATTCTATATAAAACAGATAGTGGAAATTGTGGAGAACATTACTTTGTTCAAGAACACAATGGAGTTATAGGAATATATACTGTAGACGAGTATGGAATAAAAACCTTGGAAGAAGATACTGAAATATCTACTCTATATCTACCAGAGGAAGATGTGCAAAATTTAAAGGCTGGAGTGGAAATAGTCGGCTACACCAACTTAGTCGAATTCTTAGAAGACTATGAGTAAATTTCGTTTTAGGGACAGGTCTCACAGCGAAAAAAATTTCGTTTTAGGGACAGGTCTCACAGCGAAAAAAATTTCGTTTTGGGGACAGGTCTCACAACAAAAAAATTCGAATTAGGTTTAAAACCTAATTCGAATTTTCGTCTATTTTCAAGTTTTCCTTTTTCAAATAACCTTGTTGATAGAACTGTCTGAAGTACATTATTAGTGAAAATATGGTTGTTGCTATTGCTAAATAATAAATGTAGTCATCAAACCTTAATAGTGGTGCAGCTGGGTTTATAGATGTGTTCCAGTATTCAATGAATAGTGAGCATACAATAGCTACATAGAATAATACTGTGGCTAATTTTCCGTACCACCTACTTGATACTACTAACTTTTTGCCGTATAGGAATGAGGCACCTGCTACCATAACGAATTCTTTAATAAATACAATTAATAGTATCCACAAAGGAATAATGCCTTTAAATGTAAGTGAGGCAAGTACGGCAATTTGAGTTGCTTTATCTGCTAGTGGGTCTATTAGCTTACCAAAGTTTGTTATAAAATTAAATTTTCTTGCTATACAACCATCTAAAACATCTGTAAGTCCGGAAATTGTAAGTATAACAAAACCGGCTATATATTGACCTGTAAGGATGTAATATACAATAAATGGTATTAGTATAAATCTTACTATTGTTAATGCGTTAGGTATATTTTTTAACATATTTCGTACTCCTTTATATTACATTAAATACTAATTTGTGCTCAGAAACTGAGACATTAACAGTATCGCCATTTTTAAGTTCTGATTTAAGTATCATGTCTGATAGCTCATCTTCTAAATATCTTTGAATAGACCTTCTTAGAGGTCTTGCACCATATTTAGTATCAGTACCCTTCTCCAACAAATATTTTTTTGCAAGTTCATCTATTTCAAGATTAATATCTTTCTCATTTAATGCTTTTTTTGTATCTGCAAGCATTAGGTCTACAATTTGCATTAATTCTTCTTGGCTTAAGGCTTTAAACACTACAATTTCGTCTACTCTGTTTAAAAATTCTGGTCTAAAAGTATCTTTTAAAGCATTCATTATAGCATTGTTATTAACCTGTCCTCCACCGAAACCGATAGAATTTGTATTAAGGTTTGAGCCGGCGTTTGAAGTCATAATTATAATTGTGTTTTCAAAACTAACCGTGTTTCCTTGTGCATCTGTAAGTCTTCCATCATCTAATACTTGAAGAAGTATGTTAAATACATCTGGATGTGCTTTTTCAATCTCATCTAAAAGAATTATTGAATATGGGTTTCTTTTTACTTTTTCAGTAAGCTGTCCTGCGTCGTCATAACCCACATATCCAGGAGGAGAGCCAATTAGTTTTGAAGTTGAGTGACTTTCCATATATTCTGACATATCAATTCTGATTATAGAGTCTTCGCTTCCAAACATTTCGTAAGCTAAAGATTTGGCAAGCTCTGTTTTACCAACACCTGTAGGACCAACAAATATAAATGAAGGTGGTCTTTTTGTGCTTTTTAAGCCTGCTCTATTTCTTCTAATTGCACGAGAAACAGCTTCAACAGCTTCATTTTGACCAATTATTCTCTTGTGCAAATTAGCCTCCAAGTTTAGCAATTTTTGTGTTTCTGCTTCAGTTATTTTTTTGACTGGAATTTTGGTCCAGCTTTCGATAACTTCTGCTATATCTTGGACAGTTAAATTCTTAAGCTCCATTTTTTTAGAAATGTCTTCTATTTTTTCAGTTAAAGCACATTCTTTTGTCTTAAGCTCAGCAGCTTTTTGATAATCTTCTGTAGAGTCTGCTTGTGCAGCTTCTTCTTTTTCTTCTTGAACCTTAGCAAGTTCATTTTTTAGGACTTCTAAGTCATATAACTCTTTATTATCTAAGTTTATTCTAGAGCATGCTTCGTCTAAAATATCTATTGCTTTATCTGGCAAGAACCTATCGTGTATATATTTTTCTGACATTAGTACAGTTTGCCTTATTACATCTGTTGAAATCTTTACTTTGTGATAATCTTCATAATACTTTTTAATACCGTCTAATATGCCGATTGTGTCATCAACTGAAGGCTCAGCGACTATAACTGGTTGAAATCTTCTTTCTAAAGCAGTATCTTTTTCAATATATTTTCTATACTCTTTAAGAGTGGTTGTACCAACCAATTGTATTTCACCATTTGCCAAAGATGGCTTTAGAATATTTGCAGCATTCATAGAATGTTCGGCATCTCCGGCACCAATTATATTATGTATTTCATCAATAACCAAAATAATATTTTTTAGTGATTTGCACTCATCAATAATAGACTTCATTCTAGCCTCAAATTGACCTCTAAACTGAGTACCAGCGATAACAGCAGTCATGTCCAAAAGGTAAACTTCCTTATTTAGAAGTTTTGCAGGAACCTTCCCCTGAGCGATTTTAATGGCAAGACCTTGAGCAATTGCAGTTTTGCCAACGCCTGGCTCGCCAATTAGGCAAGGGTTGTTTTTAGAACGTCTATTAAGTATTTGAATAATTCTTTGAATTTCCTTATTTCTACCAATTACAGCATCTAGCTCATTACTCTTTGCTTTTTGAGTTAAATTAGTGCCATATGTGTCTAAAGCTTTTTTCTTTTTATTATTTTTCTTGTCCACCTTGACTCTTTTTTTGCTGACAGAATTTGATTCTTGGTTAGTCTCGTTTCCAACAGGGCTGAACATATTAGAGAAAATAGAGCCCAAAGGAATTGCGCCAAACTGCATTCCATTATTTTTTTCGCCGGTTATATATGGTTCGCTTTCCTCCTGAACATCTGAGAAACTCAAATTTTCAGACATATCATTAAACATAGCCTCAAATTGTTGGGTCATATTATTCAAATCTTCTTCTGATAGATTTGCTTGCTGCATTAAACTATCTATAGGGTTAATACCTCTTTTTTTAGCGCAATCGTAACAATAACCCTCTAAAGTATTTTTTCCACTTGTATCTTTTTTATTTACAAAAACAACTGCATTATTTTTTTTACAGTCTGAACATAGCATTATATAAAAACCTCCATTCGAGAATGCTTCTATAATTTGAATTAAAAACATAGCTTATTTTCAACTTTTTTTGTTGCATTCTATCACAGTATATATAATACAGCAAAAATGCCTATAAGTCAATAAATTGCAAGTGAATTTTATGTGAAAAAAATATTGAAATCTAAACAATTATATTGTATACTTATAGTAGAAAATGTTGTAAAAGGTGGAAATATGAAAGATCCAAAAGTACTATATATTTTAATAAGTTTATTCTGTATTTTTGCAATAATAGCTGGAATTTATGCTCAATTTATTGATGCTGATATGGGTGGATTAAATGTAGCAGATGAGCCAGCTGAAAATGTTGTGCCCGAACCCACACAAGAGGAGATAAAGTCACATTTTAGCAATCTGCTTATAAACACGTTGAATCTTGGAGGTTTTGACACAACCGGAATACAAAAGCAAGATTCTGAAAAAGATATTGTGTTTACAGTATTTGCACGAGAAGAAACAGCGGAAAATTATGAAATAAATATTAACATACCATTAATTAATATTAGAAGTGAATTGGCGAATTCTTTAAATCAAATCACTCAAGCTGATTTTGTAAATAAAGCAAATGATATTATAAGTAATACAGAGTCTGATATAATGACAAGATACAGTGTTGACTATGCGGCATATGTAAATGAAAATATTTTATCTTTAGTTATAAGGTCTACATTGAAAGAAGGAGATTCTGCCCAGAGAATTATTGTGAGAACATATAACTATAATTTAGATACAAACACTCAGGCAACTTTGAACGATTTGATAACTATGAAAAGACTTAATAGAGATGATGTAAATAACAAGATAATTGAGGTATGCACTGAGGCTAACCAGAATGCGCAAACCCTACAAAATATGGGATACAACGAAATTTTTATGAGGGATTTGACCAGTGATATATATAATGTAGATAATGCTGGGGCGTACTTCTTAGGTCCAAATGGAGAGCTATATATAGTGTATGCCTATGGAAATAGTGAGTTTACATCTGAGATGGATATAATATTATTTGGAGAAATAGAGGCTTCGGAAGAAGTGCCTCAAGAGCAAGATACCAATATAGTTGATGAAGAAGGACTAAATGAAATTACAAACCGGAGAGGTTAATTCAGAGGCCGTGAACGAATTAAATGTAGAAGCAACGGAAATGGTTAATGCTAGCAATGTTGCAGAGACAAATGGGATTGCAGGAGAAGCAGCTCAGTAATTTCAAGAAAAAGAGGGGAAAATGTCAAAAAAGATATTAATAACTGAGAAACCATCGGTAGCGATGGAATTTGCAAAAGTTTTAAAAATAAATGGAACAAGAAAAGATGGATATTTGGAATCTGAAAATTGGATAGTAACTTGGTGTGTTGGACACCTAGTTACTATGTCTTATCCTGAGGTGTATGATGAAAAATTTAAGTTCTGGAGATTGGATACACTTCCTTTTATGCCTAAAGAATATAAGTATGAAGTCATACCAAATGTTAGTAAGCAGTATAACATTATTAAAGGCCTTCTTGAGAGAGAGGATGTTGACTCTGTATATGTGGCTACTGACTCTGGGCGAGAGGGGGAGTATATTTTTAGACTGGTTGAAAATCAAATAGGAATAATTAAGGGAAATAGAAAAAGGGTTTGGATAGATTCTCAAACAGAAGAAGAAATAAAGAGAGGAATAGAGGAAGCAAAGGACTTATCTGAGTACGATAGTTTGTCTAATTCAGCGTATTTAAGAGCGAAGGAAGATTACTTAATAGGAATTAATTTTTCTAGGTTGCTTTCTATTATTTATGGTAAGAGGGCGGCAAAAGAGCTTGATGAAGACCGAATTTCTATTTCTGTTGGTAGAGTTATGACTTGTGTTTTGGGAATGGTTGTTTCAAGAGAAAGAGAAATTAGAAATTTTATTAAAACTCCATATTACAAAGTAATTGGAGAATTTGGAGAAGACGCCTCTACATTTAAAGCTGAATGGAAAGTAAACGAAAAATCTAATTTTTTTGAGTCTCCAAAATTATATAATGAGTCAGGATTTAAAACAGAAAAAGATGCAAAAGACTTTATTATTTCACTTCAAGGGAAAAAGGCTCTTGTATCGGAGATTAAAAAGAGCAAGACGAAAGAGAATGCACCACTTCTTTTTAATTTGGCGGAATTGCAAAACGAATGTACTAAAAGGTTTAAGATTAAGCCAGACCAGACATTGGAGAATATACAAAGCTTGTATGAAAACAAACTCGTGACTTACCCAAGAACTGATGCGAGAGTGCTATCAACAGCAATTGCCAAAGTTATTTCAAAGAATTTGAATGGTTTGGCAAAAGGATATAGAGACGAGGAAGTACAGGGCTACCTAAAACAAATGTCAGAGAGAAAATATAAAACAGATTTGACAAAAACAAAATATGTAAATGACAGTAAAATTACAGACCACTATGCAATAATACCAACTGGGCAAGGGTTTGAAAATTATGAAAAGCTTACTGAACTTCAAAAGCAGATATACAAAGTTATTGTAAAAAGGTTTTTAAGCATTTTTTATCCACCGGCAGAGTATAACAAAATTTCTGTGAAAGTAAATATAGAAGATGAGGAATTTAATGCTAGTGGCAAGGTTTGTATAGAACCAGGATATTTGGAAGTGTTAAAAGAAAGAAAACAGTTAGAGACAGCATCGAATGAACAAAAAAATGTGCAAAATGTGGAAAACGATGAAGCAAAAGAACAGCAGAGTGCAGATAGCATTCGAGATAAAACAGAGGACAATTTAGAAATACTAAAAAGATTAAAGAAGGGACAAGAAATCGGAGTGGTGAATTTTGAGATAAAAACATCGGAAACAACACCACCATCAAGATATAATTCAGGTTCTATTATTCTTGCAATGGAGAATGCTGGAAAATTAATTGAGGAAGAAGAACTAAGAGAACAAATTAAGGGGGCCGGAATAGGAACAAGTGCTACAAGGGCAGAGATTATAAAAAAACTAGAGAGAATTGGCTATATTGCAATAAACGGCAAGACTCAGATTATTACTCCAACTCAAAAGGGGGAAGTTATTTTTGATGTAGTAAATAATTCTATGCCAGATATGCTTAACCCGAAACTTACTGCGAGTTGGGAAAAAGGTTTAGATATGGTGGCGAAAAAACAAATTGAGCCAGAAGAATTTATGCAGAAGCTGGAGAACTATATTAGTTCTAAAGTGAACAAATTAGTTGTGAAATGGTGAGGCAGTAACATCTTGTAACCTATGTTGTATTAAATCTTATTTAAACCTTGTATTTCCGTAGAAATAATAGTATAATTGTTGCGAGGATAAGGAATGAAAACATGTTACTTTAAAATAATTAAAAAAGGGGAAAGTAGGAAACATGAGCTATAAAAAATTAAAGGTAATAGCGATAGTTTTGTCAATTTTAATAGTAATTGGACTGATTGGTATTGGTGTGGTCTGTGTAGTGACTAATTCTAATAATACAACAACTACTCTAGCAGATGAAAATGGCGAAATGCCTCAATCTGTTGGCAAAAATTCAGAGGTAGGAGAAGCTTCTAGTGCGGTAGAAACATCTAAGGAATATGTAGACCTTAAGGAAGTTGATAATAGATATATTCCAGAATATGAAGATTTGTATTTTGAGCTTCCGTTAAATGGTGCGACAGGCTATGCGTCAATTAACGCGAATATTCGAGCAAAGGCAAGTTCAAATTCAAGCATAGTTACAAAATTAAGTCCTGGACAAGGTTTTAAAATTCTTTCAGAAGAAGGCGAATGGCTTAAAATAAGTGCTAATGGAAAGACTGGATACATCAACTCGACTTGTTGTATGGTAAATCTTCCAGATATTATTCCATCAATTGTTTATGATGATACAAATAGCTACAGTTCGCTTTTTAGGTCTTCTGAGATAGCTATTCCAAATGTTACAGGAAAGCAGCTATATAATAATAAATCGTATAATAAAAGATTATCAAAAGAACAATATATGATGCCGGTAATGTATGATATGGCAAAAAAAATAATGAAGGCGCAAGAGCTTGCAAAGGCAGATGGCTATTCTTTAAAAATATATGAGACATTTAGACCATATGAAGCGCAATCAAAGGTTGCTAAAAATTTGAGCAAGCTAATGAAAAGTAATAAAACTGTGTACAATGGTATAAACGGTGGCGGCTGGAACGAGGGCTGGTTTATTGCACAGGTGCTTTCAAACCATCAAAGAGGAATTGCCATGGATGTTAGTTTGGTTAAAATAAATGATTATGAGGCAGCAAAGTGTGGGACATACAAATATATGAACATTACAGATTATACAGAAGAAACAATGCCTACCGAGATGCATGAACTTAGCAATAAGGCAATTAGTATGCAATATGCAGTTGATAGTAATTCTAAGACAGCATGGAAAGATGTTCCAATGGCAAAGGGCATGACAGATGGAGCCAAAAGACTTAGAAACTATTGCGTTGAAGCAGGCTTATCTCCACTGTGTTCAGAGTGGTGGCATTTTAATGACCTAGATGCGAGAGAAAAGATTGGAAATAATTATAGTACGGGGAGGTATGAGATTAATTTATGCTTTAGCTCACTCCCAGAATAGTTCTTTGGAAAATAATTACAATTTTGGCGTTGTTAAACTGCGCCGCGAAAGTCCTCAACGTGCAACAAGCACGCCTGCGGCTTTCTTGCTTGTTTGCCTAGCCAAAATTTAATTCTTTTCCAAATATCAAATAAGAGGGAGAAATGCGCCTAGCCAAAAAGCAATTCTTTTTCAAACAGCAAGTATGACATAAATAAAATAGCCAAAATTTAATTCTTTTCCAAAGAATGGGTGTGGCAAGGAAAAGTAGTAAGGGGGAAAATAAAAGATGGATGAGAACGAGAAAGAGGTTGAAATTTTAGAGAAAAAAGAAAATGAAGAAACCAAGGTAGAAGTAGAAACTGTGGAGACAGAGCAGCAAAGTGTAGAAGGCCATTCGAAAAGAGGCAAGAGGTTTAGCGATTCAAAAGCTGAGAGTAAGAAAAAGAGTAAGTCAAATAGTGAAGATGATGAAACAGTAAAAAGTAAAAAGTCGGGTGCGGGGAAGAAAGTGGCAGTTACAATTATTTTGTTAATTCTTTTTCTTGCAATAGCAGGAGGGTGTTATGCCTATGTTAAGTTTAGTCCTAAATTTAATGATGTGACTATAGAGCTAGGAACAGAAACAGTTACAATTGACCAATTCTTAAAAGAAAATACGGATGCTAGCAAGGCAAGTTTTATAACCGATATTGCTACAATAGATTATACAAAGGCAGGTTCTCATGAAATAGAACTAAAATATGAAGATGTAACTCAAAAGGCAATGCTAAACATTGTTGATACAGTAGCACCAGTAGTAGAGTTCCAAGACGTTGATAAATATGTGGATTATGAGTTAAATGCCGATGACTTTATTAAGTCGAAAACAGATTTGGCAGAGATGTCTACAAGTATTGTTAATCCACCTGAGATTGATGGAATCGGTACTTATCAAATTACAGTAGAAGTAAGAGATGCTTCTGGCAATGTGACATCAAATGTTTGTACTTTGAATATCTCTAGAGTAAAAAAAGAAGTTACATTAGAGCTTGGTGATGAATTAACTAAAAAGGATATTTTGTTAAATTATAAAGAAGATAAGGATGCAATAAAGCAATCTGATATTGATAAGATTAATAAAAAAGGTGTAGGCGAATATGAGCTTGTTTCTGAAATAGATGGAGCTACAGAAACAATAAAAATTATTATAAAAGATACAAAGGCACCTGAGCTAAAATTAAAAGAAGTAACAATTTATGAAGGCGAAGACGGCCTAAGCAAGGGGGATTTCATTTCGTCTGTAAAAGATGCTTCAGATGATGTTACAACAAAATTGGTAACTAAAATTGATTATTCAAAAATAGGTTCACAGGAAATTGTAATAACTGCGGAAGATAAATATGGAAATAAAGTAGAGAAGAAAACTACTCTCACAATAAGAAAAGACACAGACGGCCCAGTATTTTACGGACTTAGCAGCATGAGTGTTGAAAAGAATTCTAGTGTTAACTATAAAAGTGGAGTAAGAGCAGTGGATGCTAGAGATGGCTCATGTACATTTACAGTAGATACCAGCAAAGTGAAATTGTCTAAGGCTGGTACATATTACATTAAATATACTGCTAAAGATAAAAAAGGAAACACAACAACTGCAAATAGAAAAATTGTTGTAAATCATAATCAAGAAGATACTAACAATAAATTTAATTCATTCTACAACAAAAATTTGGCAGGAAAGAGTGTGACATCGATTGTTTCTACAATTAGAAATAAAATAGGCTATGATAATAGCTGGGGCGGCAATGACCCAGTATGGTATGGTTTAACTAACTATTCTGGAAATTGCTATGTACATGCTGTACTTGTACAAAAAGCATTAAACAAAAAAGGAATAAAAAATCAGTTGATACATACTACAGATGGAACACATTATTGGAATTTGGTTTATCAAAATGGGAAATGGAGACATTATGATGCTACTCCAGGTGGACATTTACTAGGACCTGCTACTGATAAAGAAAAGGCAGCTAGTTCGTCTATGCAGGGTAGAAAGTGGTCTAGTTCGTATCCGAAAGCAGAGTAAGATGGAGACATGTATTCATATAGAATACATGCTCTATCTGGTAATGGGGTTATAGGTGTTGCCGATTAAAAACCTAAATAATATCTTGAGGAAAGAATGCAAAATGAATGCACTACTAATTATAGCAAGTATAGCAATTTATGCGAGTTTTGGTTGGCAGAGTTTGTTTTATGTTTTTTTCAGCATAATAATAACATTCTTTGCAGCTAAATTTCTAAACAAAAAATACAAAAAAGCAATATTAATAGGAACAATCACAATAAATGCGGCACTACTATTTTTCATAAAAGTATTGCCGTATACAGAAATTTCAATAATAGCACCACTTGGAATTTCATACTATACTTTACAAATTATTTCATATCTTGTAGACGTATACAAAGGTAAGTACGAAGCAGAAGATAAATTTTGGAACTTTGTGTTATTCATAATGTACATACCTCACTTGTTTATAGGTCCAATTAGCAGATATGATGATATGAAGAAAACATTGCTCGCCAGAAAGAAGATTACGGCAAATAACTTCTTTGACGGGCTTTTAAGAGTGTGCTGGGGTCTTATAAAAAAATTCGTAATAGCTGGAAGGGCTGCTATTTTAATTGCAACAATTTCTGGAAATGCTGAATATAGCGGAGCATATGCCCTACTTGCAATGCTAATCTATTCTATTAACATATATGCAGACTTCAGTGGAGGAATAGACATTGTAATGGGTGTTTCAAAAATGCTTGGAATAGACCTTAAAGAAAACTTCGACTCACCATACTATTCAGAAAGCTTCAAAGAATTTTGGAGAAGATGGCATATTAGTTTAAGCTCATGGCTAAGAGACTATATATACATCCCGCTTGGTGGCAACAGAAAAGGTATTCTAAGAAAAAATATTAATTTGCTTATAACATTTATTGTATCTGGAATATGGCATGGCTTTAACTACATAATCTGGGGTATTTTAAATGGCATTTTTGTAATGTTTGGTGATAGATTTAAGACCAAGTCAAAAATATTTAATAGAACGATAATGTTTATATTAATCTCATTTCTATGGTCGTTTTTCATATGGCAAGACCAAATACTTTCATTGCAAATGATGGGCTCAGTATTCACAACATTTAACTATGCCGACCTAGGAGCAAACATTCTAAATCTAGGCTTAAGCCTTGCAGATTGGATAGTATTGGGAGTGTCTACAATAGCATTGTTTGCATTTGACGGAAACAAAGAAAAGATAATACCAAAATTGCATGGCGCCAAACTCGAGACAAAGACTGTGTTTATAGGAATTATGGCTTTAATAGTGGCTGTTTTAGGAATTTATGGAATTGGGTTTGAGGTTGGTAATTTTATTTACAGTAAATTTTAAGTTGAAAAATAATTACAATTTTGGCGTTGTTAAACTGCGCTGCGAAAATCCTCAACGTGCAAAAAGCACGCCTCCGGTTTTCTTGCTTGTTTGCCTAGCCAAAATTTAATTCTTTTTCAACTGATGTGTATTGAGTAAAGTTAAGACCTGCCAAAAAGACAATTCTTTTTCAAACAGCAAGTATGGCAAAGATAAAAATAGCCCAAATTTAATTCTTTTTCAACTTTTTGGTATGCAAACCAACCGTAATTGTATTTTGAAAGGAATGATTATAAACAATGAGGAAGCTGAGAATAATTATAATAATACTAGTATTCGTAATAATATTCATGTTTTTTACAAGGCTACTTAGTCCGAAGTATGCGACAAGCCTTGTTGAGGGGAGCATGATTTCACAATACTACAATGAATCAAAAGACCATGAAGTTATATTTATAGGAGATTGCGAAGTGTACGCCAACTTTTCTCCAATGGTAATGTATGAAGAAGAAGGAATAAAAGCATATGTTAGAGGCTCATCACAGCAATTGATTTGGCAGTCATATTCAATACTTGAGGAAACACTAAAATATGAAGTGCCGAAAGTTGTAGTTTTTAATGTAAATTCAATGCGCTATTCAGAGCCCGTAAGTGAAGAATATAACAGACTAACAATCGACTACATGAAATGGTCGGAACAAAAAATGGATATTATAAAATCTTCCATGACAGATGAAGAAAATATATTTTACTACATATTCCCGATATTGAGGTATCATTCAAGATATGACAAACTTACAAGCGAAGACTTTGAATACTTATTCTCAAGAAAAGATAATACATTTAATGGGTTTTTAGTAAATAAAAACATAAAACCAGTAGGCGACTTGCCAGTACAAAGAAGATTGGCAGATTATCAATTTGCAGACATTTGCTATGAATATTTGGACAAGATTACAAAATTATGCAAAGACAATGGCATACAATTAGTACTTGTAAAAGCGCCTAGCTTGTATCCTTATTGGTATGATGAGTACGACCAGCAAATTCAAGAATATGCAAACAAAAATGGAGTGGACTATTATAATTTGAAAAACTATGTAGATGAAATAGGAATAGATTATTCGGTTGATACATATGATGCAGGTTTGCATTTGAACTTGACTGGAGCTACAAAATTATCTGACTTTTTTGCAGATATTCTTGCTAGAGAATATAATTTGACAGACTATAGAGGAGATGCGCTCTATGACCAGAAACTAGCAGAATATAAGGAGTTTATAAAGTAGGAAGTTACAGGATAATGGTTTATATAAAATACACGTTATATACCTTGCTCTTAGTGCGTGAAAATCTTAAAACCATTATCCTGTAACTATATAATAATGTTTTTTGGTATAAGGTATTGATAAAATAGTTAATAATGTGGTATGATTAATTAAAATTTTGATAGGAGGGAAAGCATGAAAAAGGCAGGTCTTGTAATAGTTATATTAGTAATAATAGCTACAATAATAGCTGTGGTTGTGTTTGTAAATGGAGGAGAAAAACCTACATCAGCGAAAGAGGCTAATACATCAACTACAGAAGGACAAGCTGAGGCTTCAGAGAGTTCATATAAAGTGGAGTTTGAAGGAAAAGACTTAACACCAGACGCAGTGTTTACACAGGCTGATTTTGGAGAACCACAACAATTTTCAGAAATACCAAGCTGCGCTTTTGAAGGTACAGATAAGGTATATAACTATGGTTCTTTTGAGGTGACTACATACCAAGATGGTGACCAAGAAAAAGTATACTCAGTTTACTTTATAGATGACCAAATTGCTACACCAGAGGGCGTTAAGATAGCTGATGATATTTCTGCAATGACTAATGCATATGGCGAGAATTATGTGCAAAATGAGAGCCAATATGTTTATACGAGTGGAAATGTAGAGCTAGAATTTTTAGTTGAAAACGATATTATTACTAGCATTACATATACTTTGGTGACTGAATAGTTATTTTAGGGTTAGCCATATAGAGCTATTTAGTTTATTCAAAGTAGTTTTAAATTAAGGAGGGGACTTGAGAAATTTGAGTCCTCTTTTTTTGATGGAGAGTTTTTGGAGCAGGATAAAAGAACAAATTTTCGCAAATGCCTTGCTAAAGTACTTGATGTATGGTATAATTAATAGGAACTTTTTTAAAAAGGAAGTAAACAATGAAAAGTGAATTGAATAAAGTTTTAAATGAATTAGCACAATATATAATATATGGAGAAGAAAACGTGAAAAGAGCATATCAAGCGGAAAAGATAACTCCTTTAGATAGAAATGTGTCTGATATCAGAAAGGTTTACAAAAAGTTCCAACAGATTGAAGAAAAGAATTATTGGAGTATGTATAACAACCAGATTTTTTATAAGCAAGCTGAATATATGGAAAATTTTGAAGACACATATGAGACAAGTAATAAATATAGAAGTAGCTATAATCCATATAGAACAGATAATACATATTCTGATTTTTCATTTACAGATTTCAGAACATATTTTTCATGGAGAACGAAAATAAGGAAACGGAATATATGAACTAATAGGTTGGAATTATGAGCAAATATATATAAATGAATTGGTTAACAAAATTGGTTGCAAAGATGAAAATGATGCAATAAAAAAGTTAATTGTGTTTTGGAAAGAATATAGACAATGTACATTGCAAATGGATAGAATAATGCCAGATGTAATTAAAGAATTTTATATAATTAATGATTTTAAAGCTCCGTATACTGAGATTACAAAAGAATTTCCTATTAAAACTGGAATACAAGCCGAAAAATTAAAAGGAATTATTAAAGGAATATATTCAGACAAAATGAATTTTTTGAGTGATATTTCTACATATAAAATTGTGAATAGCAAATTACTAGAAACTCAATATGGATATTTGCTAAATCAGTGTATAGAAAAAGTATTTACTAGAATTCATAAAGAATTTGAAGTTAGGGATATTTCATTGCCAGAGTTATTAATACATAAAAATATGACAGAGTATTGGTGGAGACCTCTCATGGACTATAATGTTTATGGAGAGGAAGAAAAACCAGACAAAACTATTATAGTTGAAGGCATTGAAAAATATGAACGAAAAAATGGGCAATGGAGTAGAACTAGATATTCAGCACAAAGAGAATACAAAAATATAATTGGATATATCTTAAAAACAATGGAGTGCTATATAAGAGAATACTTAGGATATAGAAAATTAAAATTACCAGACAAAAAAGAAATATTAAAAGATATAGATGAATATTATTGTTCAGCCAAAAAGAGAGCGCTTATACATAAGATATATAAAATTGAAATAGGACCAATTATTGAATCAGAAACTATGGGATTTTTGCATAGTAATAAAATTCCTAAAATGGTATTTAGAAAACCTAAAAATGGACAAAATGAATTTGAACAAGAAGAAAAAGTAGAAGTAGTATTTAACCAAGATAAGTTTGCAAAGATTAGAGCAAAGTCGGAAGAGATACAAAGAGCACTTATAGTGGAAGAAAATGAAGATAGTGCAATAATAGAAAGCAGAAAAAATGATATGAATAATCAGAAAAGTAATGCGGAGCAGGCAGATAAAACAAATGAGAATGTAAATCAAAATGCAGAAGAAAAAATAAAAATTTTTTATAAAAATGAACAAACTTATAAAGAAATAGCAAGTAATATACAACAAGGAAAAGAAACATCAGAATACAATGACCTAGAGACAAAAGGAATAGCAATCATACAATTAAAAAATGAAGCAGAACAGCAAAATACTAAGGAAGACAATGTTTTTAAGAAATTTACATTTAGTTTAACACCTAAAGAAAAAGAAGTAGTTCAAACACTATTAGAAAAACAAGATGTAGAAAATAGAATAGCTCAAATAGCAAAAGGCGAAAATGAAATGCTAGAGGTTATGATATCTAATATAAACGACAAAGCATTAGAAACAATAGGAGATACAGTTATAGAATCAGATATGACTTCAATTTATGAAGATTATGAGAAAGAGATAAAACAATCACTTTAATTTAAGTTAAGATGCAAACTAAGCATAAAAAGCAAAAGTGTGAGTTAGTAGAAGTAATAGATAAAAAGTATAATTAAGGTTTATAGGTAAATCCTAAAAAACCTAAATATTTTAAATGAGGAATGATACTAAGTATGTCAATAAAAGTACCAAGAAGAATAGCAACAACTTTAATGAATTCTTTAAAAGGTGGCGTTGTGCCAAGAATAGGACTTCGGTTATATAGCGGTAGGAAGAGAGCAAGAGATTAAAGCATTATTAAAAGATGTAGACATTATTGAAGATGGCGGCTCTACCTTTAGATTTTTAGTAGGAAGATATGGAAGCGGAAAGAGTTTTTTACTTCAAACAATAAGGACACATGTTATGGACAGAGGATTTGTTGTAATTGATGCAGACCTTTCACCAGAAAGAAGATTAATGGGAACAAAAGGACAAGGACTAGCAACATATAAAGAGCTAATACAAAACATGTCAACAAAAACAAAACCTGATGGACAAGCTCTCCCATTAATATTGGAAAAATGGATTTCTGGTATTAAAATGCAAGTTATGCAAGAAATGGGAGAAAATGCAGATAAAAATGAATTTTCTAAGAGAATAAAAAGTAAGATATATGAAAACATTTCTAAACTAGAAGGAATGGTACATGGATTTGATTTCGCGAAAGTAATTAATATGTATTATGAAGCATATGAGGAAGCTGATGATGAGAAAAAATCAAAAGTATTAAAATGGTTTAGAGGAGAGTATGCGACAAAAACAGAGGCGAAAAATGAGCTTGGAATAAACATTATAATTACAGATGACAATTGGTATGAATATGTAAAATTATTTGCTATATTTTTAGTAAATGCAGGCTACAAAGGTTTGTTAATGCTAATAGATGAATTGGTTAATCTATATAGAATACCTACATCAGTTACAAGGCAATATAATTATGAAAAGATTTTAATGATGTACAATGATACATTGCAAGGAAAAGCAAAATACCTAGGAATTATTATGGGTGGAACACCGCAATGTGTAGAAGATACTAGAAAAGGTATCTTTAGTTATGATGCATTGCGTTCAAGACTAACAGACGGAAAATTTGCATCAGAAGATACTGTTAATTTGTTATCACCAATTATAAGACTGAAAAGGCTAACACCGGACGAAATGTTTATATTAACAGAAAAATTAAGAGACATACATTCAGATTTACATGAATATAAGAGTGAACTTACTCAAGAGAATTTAATGGATTTCATAAAAATAGAATATGAAAGAGTGGGGGCTAATACTAATATTACACCAAGAGAAGTAATAAGAGATTTTATAGAACTACTAGACATATTATATCAAAATCCAAACAAAAAAATTGCAGATATAATCGGTGACGAGAAGTTTGAATTTGCACAAGGAGATGAAACTGAGAAAGCGGAAATGACAGAGTTTGAAGATTTTGAAGTTTAGTTAACGAAGAATTATAATTTTAGCTGTGTCAACATAAGACTAGAAATAGAATTGGGATTGTGTAAAAACATCAATTCTTTTCCGCCATAATAAGTAATCTTAGGAGGGAAGAAATTAGCAATGCAAAGTGTATTTGAAAGATTAGCACCATTCATACAAGAATATATTTATCAAAATGGTTGGTCAGAAATAAGACCAATACAAGTAGCTGCCTGTGACTTGATACTAAATACAGAAGATAATGTCTTATTGTCTTCTGGAACTGCATCAGGAAAAACAGAGGCAGCTTTTTTGCCAATCTTAACAAATATATATGAGAGACCAAGCAAATCTGTTGCAGTCTTATATATTAGTCCATTAAAAGCATTAATAAATGACCAGTTTCTAAGAATTGAAGATATGCTAAAAGAAACAGATATACAAGTAACAAAATGGCATGGCGATGTATCACAAAATTCTAAAGAAAAACTAATAAGAAATCCGAAAGGCATTATTCAAACTACTCCGGAATCTTTAGAGGCTATGCTTATGAGAAATTCTGGAAATATAATAAAACTCTTTTCGGATTTAAGATATATTGTAATAGATGAAGTTCATTATTTTATGAATGATGATAGAGGTCTTCAAACTTTATGTATTTTAGAGAGGATACAAAGAATAATTGGGAAAGAACCAAGAAGAATAGGACTTTCTGCTACACTGGGAAATTATGAGCTTGCTAAAAAATGGCTATGCTCTGGGACAAAGCGAAAATGTACAATACCCAATGTGCCAGAAGAAAAAAGAAAAATAAGGTTAGGAGTAAAATATTATGGAATAGAAGAAAAAGAAAATGAAACTTCAATCTTAGATTATTATAGAGAATTATATGAAAAAACATTAAATAAAAAATGTATTATTTTCTCTAATTCAAAGGCAGAAGTAGAAGATAATATAGCACATTTAAAGAAAATTGCAAAAATGAGAAATACAAAAGACATATATTATGTGCATCATGCAAATATTTCAACATCGCTTAGAACACAGGCAGAAGAGCAAATGAAATCAGAAGAAGAAAATGCAGTAACTGGAGCAACAGTCACATTAGAACTTGGTATAGATTTGGGAAAATTAGATAGAATTGTGCAAACAGGTTCGCCATTTTCAGTATCAAGTTTTGTTCAAAGACTCGGTAGAAGCGGAAGAAGAGGACAGCCAGCACAAATGCTATTTCTATTCAAAGAAGAAAAGAATAGTAAGCCAAAAGAATTTTATCAAATGTTTGACTGGGAATTTATAAAATGTATTGCAATTATAGAGCTATACTTAAAAGAAAAATGGATAGAGCCAATGGAAAAAAATGATTTCCCATATTCACTTCTATATCATCAAACAATGAGCTATCTATTTGGAGTAGGAGCAGTAAGCCCAAAAGAATTAGCAAAACAAATATTAACATTAACAGCATTTAATAAAATTCAAAAAGAAGATTATCAGAAATTGTTAAGATATTTATTAGAAAAGAAAGAGCTAGAAAAAGACGAAGAGGGTAATTTGTTGATAGGAATGCAAGGAGAAAGAAAGGTAAATAATTTTCAATTTTTTTCTGTATTTAGCACACCAATAGAATATTCAGTAAGAAGTGGTGCACAAGAAATAGGAACAGTTCAAACACCATATATAATAGGACAACAATTTGGGCTAGCAGGATTTACATGGAAAGTAGTAGATATTAACGAAGAAAAAAGACAAATATTTGTTAAAAAAGTTGGTGGAATTTCAAAAATAGCATGGAATGATGATGGAAATATATTTGTAAATACTAGAATTATGAATAAAATGAAAGAAGTTTTGGAAGAAACAGAAGAATATAGATATTTAGATGATAATAGTTTGAAAAAATTAAGAGAACTAAGAAATATAGCAATGAGAGCAAATATATTGCAAGATAAAATTGTAACAATTGTGAATGGAGTGTATGGGGTATTTCCATGGCTTGGAACAAGGGAGATGCTAGCACTCGAATTTAGCTTGAAACAAGAGGGAATAGAAAACCAAGTTTATTATAGAGCAGGAGTTCCAATTTTTACTCAAATAAAAACCAAAAAGAGTAAAGAAGAAGTGGAAGAAATAGTAGAAAATTTGAAGTACAAGAAAATAAATAAACAGGAGTTTGAAATACCAGACTTATTACAAAAAAATGGAAAATACAATTTTATGATACCAAAAGAATTATTGCAAAAACAGTTTAGAGAAGATTGTATAGATGTAGAAGGTATGCAAGAGAAGTTGTGAAAGAATATAGAAAACAAAAGAAATTAATATAAGAGAATATCATTAAGTATAGGATGTGAAATATATGGAAAAAAATTTAAAAGAAACGGTAAAAGGTTTTACAACAACACCATTTTTGTTTGTTGGTTCAGGGCTTACAAGAAGATATTATAATTTGCCTAGTTGGAAAGGATTATTAGAAATATTTATAAATAAAATTTCAGATGATGAATTTGCATTTGCAGCATATGAAAATAAAGCAAGACAGTTAATAATAAATGAAAATGAGTTATATCCTAAAATTGCAGAATTAATTGAAATAGATTTTAATAATTTATGGTTCAAAAATGAAAGAAGTATTAGGAGTCTTGATACGTATTATTTGGACAAAGTAAGAAAAGAAAGCACATCACCATTCAAAGCAGAAATAGCGATGTATATAAAAAAACATTCTAATATTGTAAGTGATTATTTTGAAGAAGTAGTTAAATTAAGAAAATTATCGATAAAGAGTATATCTGGTATTATAACAACAAATTATGACGACTTTTTCGAAAAGAATTTTGAAGGATATAAAAGATATGTAGGGCAAGATGAATTAATATTTTCAGGAATACAAGGAATAGGTGAAATCTATAAAATTCATGGAACTATAGAGGAACCAAAAAGTATAATAATAAACAGTAAAGATTATAAAGAATTTGAAGAAAGAAGAAATTATTTAGCAGCAAAATTAATGACAATATTTATAGAACATCCAATTATATTTATAGGTTATTCAATAAGTGATATGAATATACAAAATATTCTAAATTCTATCATTAGATGTCTAGATGCAGAGAAGGTTGCTGCATTAAAAGATAGGTTTATATTTATAGAGTATGATAAGGATATAGAAACGTACGAAACAAGTGAGTATACAATGAAAATAGAAGAAAAATTTTTAGAAATGACAAAAATAAAAATGAATGATTTTTCTATATTATATGATGAGTTAGCTAAAAAGAAAAATAAAATTCCGGCAAAAATTTTAAGATATTATAAAGATGAGTTATATAATTTTGTTATAACGAATGAACCTACAAATACCATTAAAGTAGGAAATATTGAAGATGAAAGAATTAAAGATGATGAGTTAGTTATGGCAATAGGGAAAATAAAAGAAGTTGCATTTGAAGGACTAAAAGGATTTTCAGCAAACGAATGGTACAGAGATATAGTTATGAATGATAAAAGGTTTAAGACTGACGATATACTTGAGCAAATAGCTTTAAAACTTCAAAGAGAAAATTCAAATAGATTACCATTAAATAAATACCTAAGTGAAACGAATAAGAAACATGAAGAATTAGAAGAAATTGCACTAAATAATAATTTTGATAGTATTATTAGCAAAAGTATAAAAAATAACAGACATAGAATGAAATACAATTCTGTTAATCAGATATGGCAAGAACATAAAAATAATTGGGAATATGCTTTAGATAAAATAGCTCATCTAGAAGAAGAAAAAATAAATGTGAATGACTTGGAAAAAATATTAATAGAAATTTTTCAAAAAGATAACAATATACTTGAAAGCAATAATAATAGTTTAAAAAGTAATTTAAGAAGGGCAATTAGAATATATGATTATTTGAAATATGGAAAAAAGAGCTTTCTAAGTCGTAGCATTCAACAGTAGAACACCAGAAATAGAAAACCCTTGAAGTCCATTGCAATAGTACACCTAAGAATAAGCATTCAACAATTTGAACACCTCTCTTATTAGCACTACATAATTTAATATATATATTATATAGAATTCTATTCAAAAAGTCTATACTTTTTATAGAAAAAGTTAATATTTTCATTTATTCAACCAAAAAGCATAATCACCTTTTATGTTAAGAAAACATAAAATATAGCAAAAATGAAAAGTAAAGTTTTTGTATAGGAAAAAGTAGTCTTAAAAAAGGACGATTTGCTATAATTAAATTTTAACATGAAAGGAATGAGAAGAATGCCTAGTTACATAATAGAAGGAGGAAGAAGGTTAGGGGGAGAAGTGGATGTGTCAGGTTCAAAAAATGCGTCGCTTCCAATATTAGCGTCAAGCATACTAAACCCTGGAATAACAAAGTTATATAATGTGCCAGAGATAAGAGATACAAGAATTACGCAAGAAATTTTAAAATTTTTGGGTTGCAAAGTAAAAAAGAACAAAGGAAAAGTTGAGGTTAATTCAAAGAATATTACCAAAAAAGAAATCCCAGAGCATTTAATGCATCAAATGCGTTCTACAGTAATTTTAGCAGGTGCGATACTAGGTAGATTTAAAGAAGTAACGTTTTCATATCCAGGTGGATGTGACATTGGAGCAAGGCCAATTGACCTTCATTTAAAAAGTTTTGAAAAATTAGGTGTAAATATTACAGAAAATGCTGGATTTATTGTATGTAAATGTGATAAAATAGTAGGGGCTAATATCGACTTAGACTTTCCAAGCGTCGGAGCTACTGAAAACATTATACTTGCGTCGGTTTATGCAGAGGGTGTTACTAATATTTCTAATGCTGCAATGGAGCCTGAGATTGTAGATTTAGCGAATTGCTTAAATAGCATGGGAGCAAAAATTGAGGGGGCTGGCACTAGCAATGTGAAAATAACTGGTGTTAAGAATCTTAAGAGTATTAGTTATAAGATTATGCCTGATAGGATTGAGGCTGGAAGTCTTCTTTGCATGACAGCGGTTACAGGTGGAAAGATTAAGTTAAATAATTGCAGACCGGAACACATTATTCCTGTGCTTAATAAGCTGGAGGAGAGTGGCTGCTTAGTTGATGAGAAGGATAATAGTGTTATTTTGGTTGCACCTAAGAAGCTTAAGGCGGTAGATATTAAAACAATGCCATATCCTGGTTTTCCAACAGATATGCAGTCTGTGTTTGGAGCAATGCTTACATTGTCTAGGGGAACTTCGGTTATTGTTGAGAATATTTTTGAAAATAGATACAAGTATATGGCAGAGCTAAAGAAGATGGGGGCAAAGATAACAATTGAGGGAAAAACAGCGATTATAAAAGGTGTAAGAAGATTGTCTGGAGCTAAGGTGGTAAGTACAGATTTAAGAGGAGGAGCAGCTTTGGTTACAGCAGCACTAGCGGCTAAGGGAAAAACTGAGGTTACAGATGTTGAATATATATTAAGGGGCTATGAGAGATTAGATGAAAAGCTAAGAAAGCTTGGAGCAAATATATCATTAAAAGAAGGTGATTAAATGCCAAGAGGGACTAAAGAGAGTGTCAAAAAGAAAAGTACTGCCAAGAGGGCTCGAAATAGAGAAAAGAATACCCAAGAAACAAAAGATGATAGATTTAGTTTTGATGAGGAGATAGTTATAGGGTTAAAGAGGTTAGACGAGCCGGAGGATATATCTAAGAAAGTAAAAAATAAGAATGGCGGTAGAACTGGTGAAAAAAATAGTAGAAGTGCTAATAAAAAGGGAAGTAGCAGAAGTAATAATAGAAGTAGGCAAAATGAAAAAAATAATAGAAAGAAAAATGCAAAAAGTAACGAGATTATAGATGTTGAGTATGAAGACAATATAATAATTCAATCTAAATACATGCAGAATTATGAAGATGATGCAGAAAAGAGAAATTCAGGAAGAAATAAGCGTACACAGGAAAATGTTAACAGAGGAAAACGTTCACAAGTAAAGTTAAATAGTAACAGAAGGATGCAGGAGACTAAGAATGGAAACGGCAATAGAAATGGACAAAGGGCAAAGCAAAATAATGGGAAAAGGCAGCAGGGTATGCAGAAAAGCGGTAGAGTTACTTCAGATGGGGAAAGGTTGCAAACAGTAAATATAAATACGCCACTAAGTGAAGAAGAAATAAAAAGACGCGAAAAGTCTAGAAAAAAGAGGAAATTAGTATTAAAGGTAATTAAATGGATAACAATACTTGCGATAATAATTGGTGGAACAATCTATGCAATGTTGTCTCCAATATTTAATATTAAAGAGGTCGAAGTACTTGGAAATTCGAAAATATCGTCAGAGACTATTATTAGTTTGTCTGGTATAACTATAGACCAGAACATGTTTAGTTTTAGGACAAGCGATGTGAGTGAAAGTATAAAGCAAAATGCATATATTGATACAGTAGATATACATAGAGACTTACCAGATAAAATAAGTATTGTGGTAAGTGAAAGAAAAACAACATATATGATTAAATTTGGAAATGCTTATGCATATATTAATAATCAAGGATATATTTTGGAAATTACAAACCAAGAGGCTGCTGTTCCAATTTTGACTGGATATGAAACTCCTGATGAGAACATAAAGGAAGGAAACAGACTAGACACAGCAGATTTGGAGAGATTGAATGATGTATTGAAAATTATGGAAGCGGCTTCAAGTAGTGGCAATAATTTAAAGAATTTAATTACTCAAATTGATATGTCTGATAAATCGAATTATATTTTAAATTTACAAACTCAGAAAAAGCAAATTTACTTTGGAGATGCAACTAATTTGAGTACAAAGATGTTATGGATAGACCAAATTTTAGAGGAAGAAAAGAAAAATGAAGGAATTTTGTACTTGAATATGGACTTGAATACTGATAGACCGTATTTTAGAGAAAAGGTTTAGGGTGAAAAAATTACAAAATTTCAACCTTGGCCATAAACTTAGAAAGGAATGTGAACAATTATGAACAAGAAGCAGATTGCAATTACATTAGGGGTGATGTGTTTATTACTTACAGTTGCTTTATGTGTGCAGATAAGAACAATGAATTCTGCAAATTCAACTGTTTCACAAACTTTGGCGGATAATGAGCTAAGAGACCAGGTTTTAAGAATGAAAGATAGATATGATGAGGCTTTAAGGAATTTGGAAAATGCACAAAAAGAGTTGGAACAAGTGAGAGTAGAGGCAACGCAAAATGATGCTACAGCAGAGACAAAAGAACAAGAGCTTAAAGAGAATAACATGTTATTAGGTACAACAGATGTAGTGGGTGACGGAGTAGAAGTTGTTTTACAAGATGCAGCAGAACAAAATAGCAGTATAGGACTAAGTTACCAGCTTATACATTATAGTGATATTCAAAGGGTGGTAAATGAATTAAAAAATGCTGGAGCAGAGGCAATAGAAATAAACGGACAAAGAATTGTTCCTACTTCTTCAATTACGTGTGAAGGCAATATAATTAAAATTAACGGAGAAAGAGTTGGTTCTCCATTTGTAATAAGGGCGATAGGTTCTCAAAGCCTACTTTATGGTGGACTTTCAAGAGTTGGTTCAATATTAGATGCTATTAGTGAGGCAGGCAATACAGCAACAATCACAAAGGTGGATAATATTACTATACCTAAATATTCTGGAGTAATAGATTATGAATATCTTAAAGAAGCTAGGTAAGGAGAGAATGATATATGAAAAAATTTAAGTTTAGGGCAGATATTACTGCGGTAACGGTGGTAATCTTTATAGTATGTATTGTGCTCGTGAGTGTTATGATGATGCAATTTAGGACAGTTGAGCAGACCGATATTACAGAAATTGAAAATATGAGGGAGAGTGAACTTAGGGCTGCTTTGGCAGATTGGAAAACAAAATATGAAGAAGTTTCAACTCAACTTGATGATATAAATGCGCGTATTGCAGAGTATAATACAACGATTAATGATAATGAGCAAGCATCAAAGCTAATTGATGAAGAACTACAAGAGTCTAATATTTTAATTGGCAAAACTGATGTCTATGGAGAGGGCGTTGTAGTTACATTAGCAAACAGCAACGAGCAGCAAATTGAGGCATATGATTTAATTGATTTAGTAAATGAGCTAAGGTATGCAGGAGCTGAAGCGATTTCAATTAATGAGCAAAGAGTTTTGAATATGACTGAAATTGTTGACATGGGCGATTATGCATACATAACTGTTAATTCGCAAAGAATACAAGAGCCATACATAGTAAAAGCCATTGGAGATAAAGATTATATAAATAGTATTTTGAATTTGAAGGGAAGCGGTTTTGTGGACAGGTCAAAAACGCTTGGAATGAATGTTAGCTCAAGAACAGAAAATAGAGTAGAAATACCAAAATATAATGGTGAATTTGAAATAACCTATATGCAAGAGGCTACAAGCGAATAAAAATGTTTTAGCAGGATTGTAATAACAATGTTCAATATTAAAAAAGCAAGTAAATGGAGGGAAAGAAATGATTGTTTTAGCAATAGTTTTAGGATGCTTGATAGGAGCATTAATTGGAGTTAATATGCCAATGATTTCGTACACATACTCAGGGTATTTGGCAATTGCAATAATTGCAGCACTTGATTCGGTGTTTGGTGGAATTGCGTCAACACTTAAGAAGAATTTTGATTTAAAAATTTTTGTAACAGGTTTTTTCGGAAATGCAATTTTATCAATCTTATTAACATACCTTGGACAGAAGCTTAATGTAGACATTTATTTAGCAGCAATTGTTGTTTTTGTTGGAAGAATGTTTAATAATTTGGCTATTATAAGAAGATTTTACATAGACAAATGGTCAAAAAATAAAGCAAAAAGCGACGAAAAAGAAGAAGAAAAAACAGCGAAAAATTAAAAAGCCTACGGGTTCAGAGTTTTTTCGACTAATGTTTCAAAAATATTACAAAAATATTACAAAAATGTTACAAAACCTATTGACTTTTTTACTAAAATGTAATATTCTAAAGAACAAATAAGAGCAGTAAAAAAATGGAGGAATGAGTCTTGGCTATAGGAGATATTATCGTAGGAATGGACATTGGAACTTCAAAAGTAAGCTTAGTTATTGGAGAAGTCAATAATTTTAATCAAATAGAAGTCCTATGTACAACAAGTTGCAAATGTAATGGCCTAAAAAAAGGAAAAATAGTAGATGAAAATGAAATAGTTTCGGCTATTTCTCAATTGATTAAAGAGGCAGAAAATGAAACAGAAATGGAAATAAATTCTAGCTACCTTACTATTCCAGGCAAATATGTAACTATTGTGCAAAACAGTATTACAAAAGAAGCCAAAGATAAATATGCAGGAATATCTGGAAAAGATGTTACATCCGCAATATCGCTAGTTAAAGATATTGATGTTCCAGAAGGAATGCAAATTATAGATATAGTAACAGATGAATTTATATTGGATAACGGGAAAGTGGTTCAAGACCCAGTGGGTAGCTTAAGTTCTAGCTTTACAATAAAGGCACAAATTGTCTTAGCAGAAAAAGAATATATGAAGCAGTTAGCAAACATTTTTAGAAAAGCAGATATTGACATAGACGGTTTGGTTCCAGTAACATTGGCAGAAAGAACTTTGGTTTTGGATGGAAACGAACTAAATGATAATGTTATGTTGTTAGACATCGGTGCAGGAAATACGGATATAGGTGTGTTTGAAGGCTTATCATTTTCATATACAAACACGATACCACTTGGAGGAGACAGTATTACAAACGACATAGCGCTAGTGCTTGATATATCTGAAGAAGAAGCGGACAAGCTAAAACGCCAATATGGTTTGGCACTTAAATCGTTTATAGATAATGATAATGAAATATTGCTAAATACTTGCAAAGACGAAAACAAAAAAGTGATAAAGAGCTCAGAGCTAATTGAAATAATAGAAGCAAGAGTTGAAGAAATATTTTCATTAGTAAATAGAGATATTACCGCACAAGGAATAAAACCAAGAATTAATAATGTGATTTTAACAGGTCAAGGAATTACAAGCATAAATAAAAGCGATGTGGCAGGAAAAATAATTTTAAACATACCAGTTAAAATTTCTACAGGAAGACTTATCAGCACAGTTAGACCAGAGTACAGAACAGCATATGCATTAGTTAGATATATTGCATCAAGACCTTTTGCTAAAAACTTATCAAGTAGTATAGATTCAAAAGCTAAGGAAAATTTCTTTCAAAATATAGTTGAAAGAATTAAAGAATTTTTTTATTCATAAAATAAATTAATTATATTAAATAATAGAGGAGGATAAGCATTATGTTCATGGATAATACAGAGGACAATGTAATGGTAGACGGAACAGCTACAATTAAAGTAATAGGAATAGGTGGTGCTGGAAACAATGCGGTAAATCGTATGGTTGAGTCAGGAATTAAGGGCGTAGAATTTATTACTGTAAATACTGATAGACAAGCATTACTATTATCAAAAGCAGCCTCAAAAATACAAATAGGGGAAAAAATTACAAGAGGATTAGGAGCAGGTGCTAATCCAGACATAGGAGCACAAGCAGCAGAAGAAAGCAAATCTGAAATAGCAGAAGCTTTACGCGGAGCAGACATGGTATTCGTTACAGCTGGAATGGGCGGCGGAACTGGAACAGGAGCAGCTCCAATAGTTGCGGCTACAGCGAAAGAAATGGGAATTTTAACAATAGGTGTTGTAACAAAACCATTTACATTTGAAGGAAAGAAAAGATTGTCACAAGCAGAACGTGGAGTTGAAAGCCTAAAAGGAAAGGTTGATACTCTAGTTGTAATTCCAAATGATAAATTATTACAAATAATAGATAGAAAAACATCTATAGTAGAAGCATTCAAAATGGCAGACGATGTATTAAGACAAGGTGTACAAGGTATATCAGACTTGATTGCTATACCAGGTTTAGTAAACTTAGACTTTGCAGATGTAAAAACAATAATGTTAAATACAGGAATGGCTCATATGGGAATTGGTAGAGCATCTGGAGAAAACAGAGCAGAAGATGCTGCAAAACAAGCTATCCAAAGCCCACTATTAGAAACATCTATAGAGGGAGCAAGAGGTGTAATAATAAATATTACTGGTGGAACAAACCTAGGATTACATGAAGTAAATACAGCGGCAGAACTTGTACAAAGAAGTGTTGACCCAGAAGCAAACATTATATTTGGTGCAGTAATTGATGAAAGCTTAGATGAAGATATAGTTATAACAGTTATTGCAACAGGCTTTGAAAAAGAGCCAGGTGTTGGAACAAACATTCCGGTAGGTGAGATTGTAGACAAAGCATGGGACAAAAAGATAAACTCTATACCAAACCCAGCTGACAATACAAACTCAGCAGATAATTTAGATATACCATCTTTCTTAAGAAATAAGAGAGGTTTAAATAAGTAGAAAATCGCCATCGCCTTTGAGATTTCCTCCTTTTAGTCGGAAACTCAAATCGGCATGAACAAAGGGCGACCAAGGTCGCTTTGCTCACCAAGAAATGCATACAAATTTGTAACTTTTACACTGTTAGAATAGAAAGAGAAAAGAAATAATCGAATTTAGTAGATTATTTCTTTTTTTCGTGCCTATGAAATGACAATCTTTTTAATATAAAAGTTGTACAATAAGGGAAATATTTTTTCTGGGTGATGTCATGACAATATATGTAGATATTGTACTTTTAGAAAATTTGTGTATGAATACAATAATTCTTTTTAGTACAGCATACATAATGAAGCTAAAGATAAAGTTTGTAAGAATAATAATTTCTAGCTTACTGGGTTCAATATATGCAATATTAGTCTATGCCGATGTGTTTCCAATGTATTCGAATATTATTTTTAAAATAATACTCTCAATTTGCATGGTATATATTGCATTTAAACCGAAGAAAATTTCTGGACTGATTAAGGAACTAATACTATTTTATCTAGTATCGTTTGCTTTGGGAGGATGTGCTTTTGCATTGTTATATATTATCAGACCTCAAGATATTTTTATGAGCAATGGTGTATACATCGGAACATATCCTATAAAAATTGCTTTGCTGGGTGGTGTTACAGGCTTTATAGTTACATATATAGCTTTTAAAGTAGTGAAAACAAAAATTACTAAAAATGAAATAATATATGAAGTTGTTATAAAAATTGAAGATAAAGAGCTAAAAACAAACGTAATTTTAGATACTGGAAATATGCTAAAAGACCCCATAACAAACGATTCGGTTATTTTAGTAGAAAAAGATGTACTCTGTAATATCTTGCCGGCAACATTATTAGATTCTATGAATGTTACATTAGGAGGTGATTTAAAGTTAGAAGAAGCTGAGCAGAAATATAAAACAAGAGCAAGAATTATTCCATTCTCGTCTGTCGGGAAATCTAATGGCATGTTTATTGGTATAAAAATTGATGAACTTAAGATTATAACAGACGTAGATGAAATTATAAACAAAAATGTTATTGTATGTTCATACGAAAAAAAGTTTAGTAAAACAGGAAAATATCATGGACTTATTAGTCTTGATGTTTTGGATGTTAGAAAGGATGTGATAAAAAATGAACATTTTGCAAATGTTGAAAAATAGCATAAATACTTTGTATATAAAGTACATTGGGAATGATGAATTGGAAAATCTGCCAATATATTATATTGGAGGAAGTCAAACGTTGCCTCCACCACTTGAGCCTGAGGAGGAAGAAGAAATTTTGGAGAAACTTTCCAAAGGAGATGAAAGTGTAAGAAAGATATTGGTTGAAAGAAATTTGCGACTGGTGGTGTACATAGCTAAAAAGTTCGAGAACACTGGAGTTGGTATTGAAGACTTAATATCTATTGGAACAATTGGACTTATGAAAGCAATTAATACTTTCGACACAGCTAAAAACATAAAGCTTGCAACATATGCTTCTAGATGTATCGAAAATGAAATTTTGATGTATCTAAGGAGGAGCAACAGAATAAAGGGAGAGGTTTCTATTGATGAACCGTTAAATCAAGATGGAGATGGAAACGAACTTTTGCTTTCAGACATTTTGGGAACTGACCCTGATGTTACATCAAGAAGGCTTGAAGATGAAGTTGACAAAAGTTTACTAAGGGACTCGATTGAGAAGTTAAGCAATAGAGAACGAAACATTATGGAGCTGAGGTTTGGCTTTATAAGTGGAAATGAAAAGACACAAAAAGAAGTTGCAGATATGCTTGGCATTTCGCAGAGTTACATATCTCGTCTGGAGAAGAAAATTATAGGAAAAATGAAAAAGGATATTATGAGCAAGACAGGATAAGAAGTTAGAAAAAACTGATAGTATAAGCAATACAAATGAGACACAAGAAAAATTTGAAAATTTTCTAATTAAAAGTATAAAAAAGCCTTTCTTTGGGAATAATAAGAGTGATTATTTTCAAAGGGAGGTTTTTTGTTTGATAAACAAGGTAGAAATCTGTGGAGTTAATACTGCAAAGCTACCTGTACTAGAAAATAATGAAAAAAAAGAATTGCTAAGAAGAATAAAGCAAGGAGATGTAGAAGCCAGAACAAAATTTATTAATGGAAATTTAAGATTAGTATTAAGTGTAATAAGGAAATTTTTTAGTAAAGGAGAAAATGCGGACGATTTATTTCAAATTGGTTGTGTTGGCTTAATAAAAGCAATTGACAACTTTGACTTAGAACAGAATGTTCAATTTTCAACATATGCGGTACCAATGATAATGGGAGAAGTTAGAAGGTATTTACGCGACAATAGTTCTTTAAGAGTTAGTAGGTCTGTAAGAGAGCTCGCATATAAAATAATCGCAGAAAAGGAAAGGTTCGTAAGAGAAAAAGAAAGAGAGCCTTCTTTGGACGAGCTATCTAAAATTCTGGGAGCATCGAAAGAAGATTTAATACTTAGCATGGACTCTATACAGATACCGTTATCTTTGCAAGAACCGATTAATGGAACCAATGTAGATAGCATTAGTGTAGAAGACCAAATAAGTGACAAGAAAAATAGTGACAAATATTGGGCAGAGACTATAAGTGTTGTGGAAGCAATGAAAAGACTTAATGCTAAAGAAAAGGACATTATAAACAAAAGGTTTTTTCAAGGAAAAACGCAGATAGAAGTTGCTGACGAAATTGGCATTTCGCAGGCTCAAGTATCGAGGCTAGAAAAAAATGCAATATTGCATATAAGGAGGATGTGCAAATAAATACAAGAATAAGAAAGTTACAATTAGGAACGTTTCTTTAGATTTCCATTTTAATTGGAGGGGGAAATATGAGAGCATATAATTGTAACTTTTTTTCTTTAGTAAATTCATTTTAGTAATTTTAGAATTAGTAAGGAATATATTATATAGAAAGAACCAGATTTGTGCAGTAGTGAGAAATGAGATTAAAAGTGGAGGGAGTTAGGAAAATGGCAAATAAAGGAATGGATTTTAAGCATAAAGAAGTTATAAGTATAAATGATGGAAGAAAACTAGGTTTTGTTCAAGATGTATGTGCGGACTTAGAAAGTGGTACAATAACCAGTATAATTGTGCCCGGAAATAGCAAGTTTATGGGCATGTTTTCGGGAGGCAATGAGATAATTATACAGTGGGATAAAATAAAGTGTATTGGGGAAGATGTAATATTGGTGGACATATAGGTGAAGAAATGTTACAATTCACTGTTCAAATGTTTATAGCATAGTCACAATGTATATTCTTCAAATATTTTTGCGACTTACCGTTCGAAACCATCTAAGCACAAAACGAGTATAGCCAAAAGCTCTGGTAGTAGCCATCAGCTGAATAAGAGCCATAATAAAAATACGTATATTATGTGCTAGGTTTCTCGAATTCGCACTCGCATTTTCAATGCTCGTTTGGTCGCTGCGCGTCACTGCAAATATTTTCATAATATACATTGTGACTATGCTTATATTTAGAGTAAGCTGAGAATTGTAACATAACAACAAAAAAATACAAATTTCTACAAAAAAAGTATTGACTTTGGGTGTTAAACGTGGTATTATATAAAAGTACTGAGAAACAGATGAAGAAAATAAGAAATTAAATTAGTAAAGTAACTACAAAAAGAGCGAAAAATGGCAACAAATACTAATTTATTATTTTGCACTTTTTTGAAGGAAAAGACATAAAATGATATGATAAAAAATTCTTAAAAAACTTCAAAAAAGTATTGACTTTTTATCTGCAATATAGTACAATAAAATTCGTTCCACAAAAACGGAATTGAGGTTACATAAAAAGCACATTGAAAAGTAAACAATAAACTTTGAGAAACCAATAAAGCGGTAGATTAATACTACCAAAAAAAGATTAAACGCGAAAGCGTAAAAAAGAGCTAAAAACTCAAATGAATTTGATTATAAAATCGAACTATAGAAAAGGATTTCGAAAAGCAAACAGTGTGAATAACACGACGCTTATCGGAAACCGAAATAGTTGGCAAAAAGAAACGAGTTATGCGAAATTCATTTTGTCAAGAAAGGGTTTCAAGAAACGAGTAGTGCAAGGAAATCGAGAAAAAATTATCGAGATAGTACTCATTGTACATTGAGAGAATTTTTTCGAAGATTGACACAGCAATACGATGTTTATTGGAAGCCGATTAAATTGAGAGTTTGATCCTGGCTCAGGATAAACGCTGGCGGCGCACATAAGACATGCAAGTCGAACGGAAGTCGTT
>CALXSA010000008.1 GCA_944390995.1 uncultured Clostridia bacterium | reverse complement strand
ACTCTTTATCGTACAAAAACTTGGACAAAAGGGACAGACCGGAGTGTCCCAAAAGTACAAGAACGTGGACAAAAAGGAGTGTCCCCAACGTCCAAGCAGCTTAATTCGAGACCTGTCCCCAAAACGAAAAAACCTATCTTGCAAGTCTACTTCAACTCCATTATGTTTTTGTCGCGTGCTGAGTATTGGTCTGGTCTGAGGCCGACTTTTGTTTTCATGTTGTCAAGCATAAGAATTACGACTACGGCAAGTAGACAGCCTAACACTGTAAAAGTATTAGCTGTTGTGGTTATTCTTAATAGTGCCGATGCTATGAATGTAATTGCAAATCTAAGCACATTTTCTAGCAAGTTAAATGATGATGATATTTTATTTCTCAAGCTTACTGTTGTGAAGTTGTTTAAATATTGCTTAATTAGTGGGTAGAATGGGCCTCTAACAATATATTGTATTAAAAACATTATTAATACAATGCTAACATTAAGCACAAAGTTGCTGCTTAACTGGCATACTACTCCTAGTATTATGCATGAGAAAACTAGCGGCAGTGCAAGGCTTGCTAGTGTTTTGTTTCTGAATTTTTTATGCACTCTAAATTCGTTTTTTGCTGCAATTCCTGAAATTAGTCCAAGTACTGCGAATATTATTCCAAAGTATTCTGATGAAATTCCGACGTCTTGCATTATGCTGCTTCTAAGCATTGTAAGTGATAATATCACTGCTGAAATAAGTGCACCAAAGAAGATTAAGTTTTTAAGTCTTGGCGACCTACCGAATAACCTAAACGAGTTGAATAAGTCTTTGACTTCTTTATGTACTCCATAAATATTTATTTTTTGCTTTTCGTCTATATTTCTGAATTTTGTTGAAAGATATGTGGCATATATTGTTACACCAAGGCACAAAAACATAGGTATATAGCCATTTACAGCAAATAGAAAACCTGCTATTATCGCTGATATTCCTTCAACATAATAGTAATATGATGTGCCTTTTCCTTCTATTTCCGAAAATCTGGTGCCTCTTGTTGAGTTACTCTCAAGTGAATCGTATATCATGTTAGATTCGCAAATACCTTTTATTATGAAGCCTATTGCTGAGAGCAACTCTCCTACAACTATAAATGCAAAATTGTTTCCAACTATATATGTAAAAATCGACAAAAAGACAAAGCCGTTTCCTATGATTAAGCTTTTTCTTTTTCCCAATGCGTTAATTAGTACTGTTGCTGGTACTAAAAATATTATCTTAAACAGGGGATAAAACGACTCTGCCAGTAGCACATCTGCTGCACTAATTCCTTTTGTTTGCGTAAAAAATAAGAATATGATTGCATAATAGAATAGCAAATCCCATGAAAACATCTTGTATTTTGTATATAAATTTACATTAACTTGTTTAGCTTTTGTGTTTTCCATATACAACCGTTCCTTTTTCCTTAAAATTCTGCTTCTGTTAAGTTATACTCGTTTTCGATGATTGTCATAATTATTTGTACAGTCTTTTCTAAATCGTTGTTTTTTATTATATAATCATACATTCCAATCTTTGATTCTTCATAATCAAACCTGTTTAAGCGCAATTGTATCTCTTTTAGGCTTGGCTTGTCAATTCTTTTTTGTAATCTTTCTCTTAATATTTCTTTTGGCACTCTTAAAAAAATGGTTACTATTTTTACCTCATCTTTGAGCAATGTCAATAAATTTTCAACGCCATTTACTTCAATATCTTTAACAATTATTTTGCCTTCTCTTATTTTTTCGTTCATCAACTTTCTAGAAGTCCCATAATAATGCTCGTGGTGAACACTGTATTCATATAGCTCACCATCTTTTATCATTCTTTCAAATTCTTCTGTATCCACAAAATTGTATGTAACGCCTGGAATATCATTTGCTCTAGGCGCTCTATCTGTGTATGATGGTAAAGATTCTACATTGTTCATTCTAGAAATTAGTTGCTTTTTTATAGTGTCCTTTCCTGCTCCAGATACACCTGATAATAAAACTAACATACATTCACCTTTCCCTCAGCAATTTCGTTTGCAGCAAGTGTTACTGGAGATTCAGCATCTACACTTGTTAGCACTTCTTGTCCATTAGCTATTTGTCTGGCTCTTTTAGCTGTTACTACAACTAATTCAAATCTGTTGTCAACTTTTGTTAATAATTCCTTTACAGTTGGTTTAACTATCATTTCTCAATTCCCCCTAAAAAATATATAATGAATAAGTTTGAATTCTGTTATGCATCACAATTTAATACATATTGATAACTCAAAACTTAAAATATTATCGTAATTATAAATTACTTACTCTGCCCCCACAGTATCTTCTCCATCTTTTTCTAGTCTTCCTGCAACAGTTTCTGGCTGTACAGATGAAAGAACTATGTGGCCCGAATCCATAATTATTACTGCTCTTGTTTTTCTTCCATATGTGGCATCTATTGCAGAGCCATCATCTTTTGCTTCCTGCACAATTCTCTTAATTGGTGCAGATTCAGGGCTAACTATTGCTATTATTCTGTTTGCAGCCACGATATTACCAAAACCTATATTAATTAACTGCATAGTTTACCTCCTCTTTTACTCATCAGTGTTCATAATTTCTTTCATGTTGTCAACAAAATATTTGTTTTTGCCTTTTTGATAAAGTACTATACTCTTTGCCACATAGTAAATTGCTAAAATGTACGAAGCTATTAGTACTGTAATTATGTAGCTTGATGAAAACATAAGATTTACATATATTAGTCCCAATGTTATTATGGAAATAACTATCGCTTCTATTCCAAATGCCGCTATTTTTCCATTATCGTCTCTATATGCTTTTTCCAATAACATTATTGCAATAAATAGTATGCACATTGCGAAAACTTTTAAATCTACTTCATATACACTATTTTCAATATTGTAAAAGCCAAGTATTAGGAAAATGAAATATAGCATTACAATAATTGCTACTACTATGTTGTTGAAAACAGGCTTTATAACGGTGCCCAATGCCTCTTTAGGAAGCTTTCTCTTTTTCTTGAAGATGTTTTTTATTTCTTCAAACTTAATTAGCTTTTCGTGTTCTTTTCCATCTTTTAGCTCGATTATCTTAGTTTCTTCTTGTTCTGCACTTTCTTCCGCTTCAGCATCTGCTCCAGCTACATTAGGGCCTTTGTCTTTTTTGCTTGGCTTTCCTTTTACAGATTTAGGCTTTTCCTTCTCTACTTTTTTAGTCTCTCCTACTGTCTCCAATTCAATAACTTTTGATTTGTCAGCAGCCTTTCCTTTAGTAGTGCTTTTTTTCTTAGCATCAGTCTCTTTTGGTGTCTTGTTTTCTTTTGCATTATCACTCTTAGCAGCTGCTTTCTTAGATTTCTTTTCCTGCTCTGATGCTATTTCCTCATTTTCTTTTTTCACAGTTGTCGTTTTCTTTGTATTCTTCTTTGAGCCAGCTTCTTTTTCTGTTTCTTTTGAACCTTCCTCAGTACCTGTAGCTTTTTCTTGTAATACTCCTTTGTCATTTTCTTTACTTTTCGCGGTCTTTTTTCCACCCGAGGTAGCTCCTGCACTTTTTGTAGTCTTTTTAGCCCCACTGGTTTTGGTACTAGAAGAACCCGCTTTATTACTTCTTCCACTACTCTTTTTGGCAGTTCCGTCATCTGCTTTATTTTCCTCATTTTTTTGAGCAGTCTTTTTTTCTTGTTCTTCAATTTTTTCCACTTTTGTTTCTTCTACTTTCTCTTTTTCGGCACTCTTTGGCATTTTTACAATCATTCCTTTCTAAGGCACAAATCTGGTTAAAAAAATTCAACCATTTCTCCTCCAAATTTTATTTTCTTTAAAATGTCACCATTTCTACATTGCCCGTTCTATGCTTATAACTCAAATTCATATATTATGTTTGCAATTGCGACAATCGGTGCAGTTTCAGTTCTCAAAATTCTCTTGCCTAGGCTCACACATCTTGCTCCAGCATTCACAAGTTTTTGAACCTCACCTTCAGAAAAACCACCCTCTGGTCCAATTACAACACCTATTTTTAGTTCTTTGTTTCTGTTTAAATTTCTAAGTTCTTCCTTCAAACTAATTTTGTTCTCATTTTCATAAGCTAATAATATAATATCATATTTACCCATGTTTTGGCAAATGTTTTCTAAATTAAAAATATTTTCTATTTTAGGAACAACATCTCTTTTGCTCTGCTTTGCCGCAACTTCGGCAATCTTCTGCCATCTATCTAGTTTCTTTGCCTCAGACTTGCCATCAATCTTAACAATACATCTATCCATTGCCACAGGAAAAATTCTTTTAACCCCAAGCTCTGTAGTCTTCTGTATAATATACTCCATCTTATCAGCCTTTGGCAACCCCTGAAATAAATCTATGCTCACTCCAGCCTCAGTTGTATCCTCAACTTCTTCAACAATATTTCCTACAACTCTTTCCTTATCTATGCTCTCTATTTCTGCAATATAGCTAATTGAGCTTTCCCTATCACACACAATAATTTTATTTCCAATATTCAATCTTAGAACATTAACTATATGGTTTACGTCGCTACCATTAATCTCAATTTGCTTTTCAAATATCTGCTCACTATTTACAAAAAACTTGTACATATTTCCTCCATGCCAAATATTATACCACATTTGCTCACAAATTCAAAGAGTTTAAGAAAAAACTATGAATAACTTTTGCATTAATCACAATTCACAAATTAAAATAGCTCCACGTGGGACACATATTTTTTACGCGAAAACTTGGAGCGGACAAAATATGTGTACCAGCAAGATGGAGCGGTATAGAACTCTTTTAATTTGAGCATATTTTTCTTATGTATTATCTTTTATTCCAAAAAGTAATTTTACAATCCCTCTTAAAAATTTAGGCACTTTCTTAACTACTATAGTCATAATTACTTACCTCCTCCTTAGAATATATTATCCACACAGCCACATAAGCCCAACAGCAACAACTACTACTCCTATAATAAATAGCCAGCCAGATATTGGGAGCAATAACACAAGCAACATTCCTAGCCCCAAACCAATTAAACAAACTGCTAATGTCTTTTTCAATGCGCACAACATAATTATTACCTCCCATTTTATCTAGGTACATTTTTCTGTCTACCTTTGTATATTATATTGTCGAAACATTAATCATGTGATATAATTTTATAAGTAATCTTATCATGCTATAGAAAGGAATGAGCGTTTTTATGGACAAAGAAAAAGCAATAGAAATTATAGAAATTTTGAAAAAAGCATATCCTGATGCCAAATGTAGTTTGGACTTCTCAACACCTTTTGAAATGTTAGTTGCAGTTATATTATCTGCGCAGTGCACTGATGAGAGAGTGAATAAAACTACTCCTGCAATTTTTGCTAAATACTCTACGCCAGAGGACTTTGACGAGATGCCTTTGGAAGTTTTGGAGGAATTAATACACCCTTGCGGTTTTTATAAGAATAAGGCAAAAAATATTAAGCTTACTGCAAAAAAAATTGTAGAAGAATATAATAGTCAAGTGCCAGATACAATGGAAGATTTACTTACTTTGCCTGGCGTTGGAAGAAAAACAGCTAATGTTGTAATGCTTGAAGCTTTTAGTAAACCTCAAGGAATAGCAGTCGACACACACGCCAAAAGGCTATCAAACAGAATCGGTTTTTCTTCTGAGGAAACCCCTGAAAAAATAGAACAAGATTTGCTAAAATTGTTTCCATATGAGTATTTAAAAGATGTTAACCACATTTTAATCTATCATGGTAGGGCAATTTGTACTGCACGTTCACCAAAATGCGAACAATGCCCAATTAACAAGCTTTGCAAGTATTATGCTCAAATTTTTTAAGTTTTGCATAGATTTAACCTGCCTTTTTGAATTTATTAATTTTATTGAATTTATGTATATTTTTTAAAAATTAACTCCATAATATATTTATGGAGTTTTTTTACATAAATATATTTTAATGTTTTTTCTATAACTAAACAGGGGTGGTTTTATTTTGACAAACATTAATTGTTCTTGTGATTGTAAATATCAAGTTGATGGAAAATGCAACTTAGAAAATGTTAAAGCACAAAAAATTTCTCCAAATAAGGACTGCATCTATTATTGCAATAAGTAAAAAGATGACGTTTTTATTATGCCAAAGTTACAGGATAATGTTTTTTAAAGCCATTATCTTGTAATATAAGCATTGACAAAACCTTCTTAACATTATATTATTAAGATATATTTTTCAAGGAGGGATTTTTTTGAGAACAAAGCTTTTTAGTAAAATTTTTTTGTGCTCTATTTTGATATTGTTTGTAGCTTTATCAAGTACTGCATTTGCGTCAGACGCAGTAATGCCAATATCTGCGGACAACGTTGTAACTGAAGAAAACACTGTAGCTGAGGATAATACTGAGAGAAATACCCAAGCAGTTGAAAACGCTACTAGCGCAGAAAGCGATGCTACTGGCGAAACATCTTCTGGAGAAGAAATAATCACAACATATCAAACTGATTATGAATTTGCTACTTCGGATAAATTCTATTATGATTCAGCTGTTGAAATTTCTGAAGTAATTGATGGAAATGCTTTTGCATATGGAAACAGCGTAAATGTAACAGGTGAAATTTATGGAGATTTGTTTATAGCAGGAAACAAATTAATAATTAGCGAAGATGCAGTTGTGCATGGTAATGTTTTCGCTTTTGGCGGCACATTAGAAATATCTGGAATTTGTTCAGATGTGTATGCATATGTGTCTGATTTCAAACTAAATTCAACAGCAATTGTTGCAAGAAATGTAAACTTGGCTGCTAATACAGTTACATTAAGCGGTCAGATTAACAGGGATGCAAACATCAGCTCAAACAATATTTCTTTTGACCTTGCTGATGATGAAACATCTAGTAATGAAGCTACAAATGAAGATAGGCAGGAAGCACTTATTTCTGAGATGACTAAAAATATAGTTATTCAGGGAAACTTGAACTATACTTCGGAAAATGAGCAAAACATACCAGAAGAAGCTGTTGCTGGTGAAATCGCATATAGCCAAGTGCAGACAGACACACAAGGAATTATATTATCAGTTGTAAAAAGTATAATTTCTGGACTTATCTTTTCATTTGTAATAATAATGTTGCTAATATGGATAGCACCTAAGTTTAAAGATAGGGCATCAGCAATTGTTGAAAAGAGCAGCTTCAAAGCATTTGGAATTGGTCTTTTAGTATTCTTCGGAACTATACTTGCTGTAATAATACTATTGCTATTCACAGCAGGTCTTGCATCAAGTGTTGCAGTTGCAGCAGCTGGACTATTGGCATTGGCTTATGTAGTTTCTAACACAATATTTAGTATGTCAATTGGAAAATTAATAGCAAACAAACTAAACTTAAACAAAAACGTAGCATTTGTACTATTCTCACTTTTAATTGTATTAGTTTTAGCTTTAGTAAGATATATTCCATATGTTGGAGTTCCAGTAAACTTCATAACTTCAATGATTGGTTTGGGAATTATCGCTATCAACGCATTTAAGAGAAAAGACTTAGCAAAAGTAGAGGAAGAAAACAAGACTGCAAATTAATAATACACATTATATAGCAAGTTATATGTATATATCTCAAAATATACATATAACTTGCTTTTTAGTATGTGGTAATGTGTGTTAAAACCCTTGTCTTGTAATTTGAGAAAAAGCTGTTTTTTTGCTCCGTCCCCAAAAACAGCTATTTTAATTTTTTAACTGCATCCTTAAAATTATCAGAATTAATAATTGCGGTTCCTGCAACAATTATATCGCATCCTGCTTCTTTTAGTAGCCCAGAGTTTTCCTCGTTAATTCCGCCATCGGCTTCAATATCAACTTCAAGTCCGTGGTTTTCAATATGTTCTTTAAGTTTTCTAATCTTTTCAATCGTCTCTGGAATAAGGCTTTGGCCACCCTCTCCAGGTTCAACTGTCATCACCAAAACCGTATGTATGTATGGTAAAAATTCATAAATTTCTTCAATTTTTGTGTTTGGCTTAATACAAAGTCCTACTTTGCTGCCATTGTCTTTTATGTATTTTATCCAGCTTAAAAGCTCCTCTTTATTTTCTGCTGCTTCTAAGTGTATTGTAATATTTCTAGGCTCAAACACCAAAAAACTTTTGACATATGGTAAAACATCTTTAACCATTAAGTGCACATCTAGCGGGATATTCGTGATATTCTTTAAGTATTCAGAATATTCTGTCATCAAACTTGTTGTATCGTTCTTCACAAACTCTCCATCCATTACATCTATGTGAAAATAGTCCACACCTGCTGTTTCTAAATTATAAAATGTTTGTATACAATTTTCTTTTTTTACATTTAATATCGATACTGCAATTTCCATCTTCTTTTCACTCCTTGCCTAATTTATCTTTCATACATTCCTTAATTTGTACATACCTACTATATCTTTCTTTCGGAATTTTGCCTTCTTGGACAGCTTTTTTTATTCCACAATTTTCCTCTTTAATGTGACCACAATCTCCATATTCGCATTCTTCAATATATGGTCTGAATTCCACAAAATACTGCGCCAACTCTTTTGAATCAAGTTCCGAAATTTCAAAAGTCGAAAACCCCGGAGTATCTGCGATGTACGAATTATCTTCTATTTTATATAATGTTACCTGAGTTGTTGTGTTTTTGCCTCTTTTATTTTTCTTACTTAGTTCGCCTTCCGCAGTAACTTCCCTATTCAAAATTTTGTTAATCAAAGTCGACTTGCCCACACCTGAATTTCCAGAAAAAGCCGTAATATTATTTTTTAAGTGCTTTTTTATTTCATCAACCCCATCTCCACTTTGCGCATTAGTTTTAATTACCGTATACCCTATAGCAGAATATGTCCTTTCTATGTCGTGTACAAGTTCCTCCTCTACTAGGTCGGTTTTGTTTAAAACTATTATAGGCTTAATCTCGTTAAACTCTGCATACACTAATTGCTTGTCTAGCAATAACAAGTCTGGTTTTGGAAGTTTCATTGACACCACAAATATTATCTGAGAAAGATTTGCCATTTTAGGCCTTTTTAAATAATTTTTTCTAGGCAATATTTTATTTATTACGCCCGCCTTTTTTTCGCAATCTGTAATCTCGAACTCAACTAAATCTCCCGCGACAGGGCTCACATCTTCGCTTTTTATCTTTCCCCTTGCCATGCAATCGTACACTTCATTGTTTAATTCAACTTTATACAAATTAGACTTATTGCTTAAAACAACTCCCTCTAGCACAAAACGCCCTCCTTCTCTAAAACATACCTCAATTATACCACAAATTTCGTTTTGGGGACAGGTCTCTGGGCGAAATTTTTTTCGTTTTGGGGACAGGTCTCCGGGCAGAATTTAATTTAAGAAATGTTACAAGATAATGGCTTTAACACTTTTATTGCTTAGAAGCAAGTTATATGTATATTTATAAGAAAAGACCTGTCCCCAGTTTGCAAAAACTTGCAAAAATAGACGTGTCCCTACTTTGCAAAAACTTGCAAGAATAGGAGTGTCCCTACCTTGCAAGTTTTTTCTTAGTCTATGTTTAGCACTGGGTTGTCTGAATTTAAGTTCAACTGTTCTTGTGCTTCTCTTACTCCATCAATAAACACTTTTACAGTAACTGTACCTTTTCCAGATATTGTTCTTGTAAAGTTCTCGTTGTCTTTTCTTTGTTCTCCATTATATACAGCTTCGTCATTAACCTCAATTCTTACTTCTACTGTTGGGTTTATTTCATTTCCTTCCTCATCTGTTTCAATTACCCCTCCTGTTAAAGACCTTAGGTCAATATTTACTGTTCCTTCTCTTATTGCCTCTATCTTATTTACTGTTAATGTAACGCTTGTTCCTTCATCTACTGTTGTTCCGACATCAATGCTTTGTCTTAAAACTACTCCGTCATCTTTGCTAGAATCTTCTTCATAAACCACATTTACTTCAAAGCCTAAGTCTGTAAGTGTTTTCTTAGCATCATCTTCTGGCTGTCCTATTACATGCTCCATAGTAATTTGTTTTACACCTGTACTTACATATATTGTAACTGTCTCTCCAGCATTTACTTCTTCCTCTGCTGCTGGCTCTTGTCTAATTACTATTCCCGCTTCTACCTCACGGCTAGTTTCCTCTACCACTTCAAATTTAAGTTCTTCTGCTTCAATTGCGTCCTCTGCTTCTTCTCTTGTCATTCCAGTTACTTTAGGCACAATTTTTATATTCTCGCCTTTGCTTATAACTATTTTTACTGTAGAACCTTCTTTTACTAAGTATCCTTCTAAGTATGATGGCTCTTGTGATGCTACTTTTCCAGCTTCTATGTCTGAGCTATACTCCTCTGTAATTTCAAGTTGTAGTCCTGCCTCTTGTGCCGCTGCTTCCGCTTCCTCCCTTGTCATATTCACAAAGTTTGGAAGTGCCACGTCATCAACTCTGCCCATATTTAGCACTCCTTGCACTCCGAAGAATGCTGCAACTGGAATTATAATTATTAATAATATTATCAATATAACCTTTGCTGCTGGATGTTTTGCAAAAAATTGTCCTATTTTACCCTTCTTTTTCTTCTCTTTGCCAGATTCCTCAGACGGTTTGTTTCTGTTTAGTTCTTCCTCTGAAATCGTGTCAATTCTTTGTGTGTACGCCATGTCATTTGAACCCGTTTGTACAAAATCTCCGTCTGGGTCTTTTAGTGCCATATTCAAATCTCTAAGCATTTCTGTAGCCGATTGATAACGTAGGTTCAAATCCTTCTCCATGGCTTTCATTATTATTTTATTCACTGAATAAGGTATTGCAGGGTTTAGCTTTATTGGCTCTACCGGTTTTTCTTGCATGTGCTTTAATGCTACAGAAACAGGTGTATCCGCATCAAAAGGTACTCTGCCAGTAAGCATCTCGTACATTACTACACCTAGTGAGTATAAATCAGACTTAGCATCTGTATATCCGCCCCTTGCATGCTCTGGCGAAAAATAGTGTACAGAACCAATAGTTGTTCCAAAAGCTGTAATTGTAGAGTTTGATACGGCCTTTGCTATTCCAAAGTCTGTAACCTTCGCAACACCATCCTCTGTAATTATTATATTATGTGGTTTTATATCTCTATGTACAATATTGTTTTTATGCGCTACCTCTAATGCTGACGCAATTTGTGATGCAATATCAATTGACCATTTCCATGGTAAAACTCCATCTTCATCAATTATTTGCTTCAACGTTTTTCCTTGTATTAGCTCCATTACAATGTAATATATATTATCTTCATTTCCTACATCATATATCGACACAATGTTTGGATGCGTTAAGCTCGCAGCAGATTGCGCCTCTGTGTTAAACCTTCTAATAAATTCCTCATCTGTTGTAAATTCATCTCTAAGCACCTTTACCGCAACATATCTTTTTAGCACTTGATCCTGTGCTTTGTATACAGTAGCCATACCACCATTTCCAATTTTCTCTAGTATCTCATACCTATTTCCTATAAGTTTTCCTTCTAGATTCATAAACAATCTTCTCCTCTTACTTTATTATAATTACAGTAATATTATCATACCCTCCAGACGCATTTGCATTCTCAATTAGTTTATCCGCAGCAGTCGTAATATCCTGCATTATTAACTCACAAATATTATTGTCATCTACCATATTGGTAAGCCCATCTGAGCACATTATAAAAATATCATCGCGCTCAAAATTTCTTGCACGTATATCTGGTTCCACATAAGGTGTACATCCGAGTGCTTTTGTTAGCATATTCTTTTTAGGGTGTGTTTTAGCTTCCTCCCTTGTAATCTTCTTATCTTCGACAAGCTGTTGCACATAGCTGTGGTCCTTCGTAAGCTTTCGTATTACGCCCTTTCTAATTCTGTAAATTCTACTATCTCCAACATGTCCTATATACGCCTTATTATTATATATTAAACAAACCTCTAAAGTAGTACCCATTCCTTCCAATTCTGGAACTTCTTTGGACTTTTCATATACCACCATATTGGCATATTCTACAGCGCTTTCTATTAACTTCAGTATTTCTTCTTTTTCCACCAAATTTTCGTTAAAATTGCTATTAATGTAACTTTTCACAGAATCCGTAGCCAGTTTACTTGCTATTTCTCCGCCTTTATATCCGCCCATTCCGTCTGCTAAAATATATAATCTTGGAACATCTGTATCTTGTGAGATATAGTAATAATCTTGATTAATTTCTCTAGACTTCCCTATATCCGATTTAGCAAAAACCATTACTTTTTTTCCTAACCTTTCTTAATTTTAAATCTTTATGCCTAAAAATGAATTGGCCAAGTATATCATGCATAACTTATATCATACTTTTATTCTTTTTTCAATAGTTTATAATCTATAAGTAGCTCCACGTGGGACACATATTTTTTAAATCAAAAGATTTTTTTATTTTAAATTCTTTCTCCTTAGCTGTCCACATGCCGCATCAATATCTGAGCCAAGCTCCCTTCTAATTGTAGCAACAATGCCTTTCTCGTTCAAGTAATCTCTAAATTTAATTATATTTTCATTTGTACTTTTAGTATATTTTCCATTCTCAATTTTATTTATAGGAATCAAATTCACATGGCAAAGCATGCCTTTCAAAAGTTTTACCAGTTCCTTTGCATCATCCAAATTATCGTTATTGTCCTTTGCCAAGGCATACTCAAACGAAATTCTTTTGTTCGTCTTCTCTATGTAATATCTACATGCTTTCATTAATTCTTCAATATTATACATGTAATTCACAGGCATCATTGAGCTTCTTTTCTCGTCGTTCGTAGCATGAAGCGAAATAGACAAAGTGCACTGTAACTCCTCATCTGCAAACTTGTAAATCATAGGGACAAGTCCACTCGTTGAAATGCTTATATGTCTTGCACCAATGTTTAGCCCCTTTTGATTGTTGATAATTTTAATCGCATGCATCACATTATCGTAATTATCAAAAGGCTCTCCAATTCCCATAAACACCACATTTGAAATCTTATCTCCAATATCCTGCTCAACCGCCAAAATTTGCTCTACAATCTCGCCTGCGCTCAAACTCCTCACAAACTGAATTCCTGTAGACGCACAAAACTTGCACCCCATCTTGCAACCAATTTGAGAAGACACACAAATTGTCTTTCCGTGGTGGTACTGCATAAGCACTGTCTCGATTGCATTTCCATCCAATACGTCAAACAAATACTTTTTCGTTCCATCCGAAGACTCTTGCTTTCTCAAAATGTTGTAATTGCACATGGTGTACTCTTTTTTTAACTTTTCTCTTAATTCTAAAGGCAGATTGGTCATTTCGTTAAACTCTTTCACCTTGTCCACATACAACCATTTAAAAATTTGTTCCGCCCTGTATTTCTTTTCTCCTAGAGCAATAAGCTCATCTTTTAATTCTTCTAAATTATAATCTTTAATATTTTTCATGCCTAATTTATATCACACTTTTATTCTTTTTTCAATACATTTTCCTTCTTTTTTCGCCTCTTGCAAGGTAGGGACACGTCTTTTCTTGCAAGTTTTTGCAATTTTGGGAGTGTCCCTACCTTGCAAGTTTTTGCAATTTGGGGACACGTCTTTTCGTCCAAGAATGTGTCCCCAACGTCCAAGTTACTTACTTGCTCCTGTACTTTATAAGTTTTGCATGCATAACCATTTTTTGGTCATTTTTGTAGCAAGTTGAAAGCGTGATAATTTTGTCATCTTCGCCAACACTGCAATCGAAGTCGTAAACGCTCCTATCCTGTAGCATGTCTGTAAAATTCTTAAAATCTGAGCCATTATTAAATGTAGTCCTCAAATAATCGCTTGTTGTTGGAAGGTGGTACACGCTAAACACCTGCCACAAAGTATCTTCTGTCTCTGTGGACATTTTTATAATATGGTTATCTTTGTTCTCGTACCAATTGCTTTCTAGCAAGTTTTTCAAAGACCCAAACATCGCCTTATCAAGCCTAGAGTGGGCATATATTATTGTATTTTTATCCAAATTGTGTATATTATTTCTATAGTCTAAGAACACCCAACCCGCTTCGTTTTCCTCTTTCAAGATTGAATGTGTTAAGTAATATGAGTTGTCATTCGTCTGCACAAAAGGATAATTGATGTTTGTACCATTTACTTGTATCCAGCCAACAACCTCGTCATTTGTTTTCTTTAATTCTGAGAAGTCCACATCCATCAAGCTCATTTTTATGTATTCCCAATATGGGCTGCCTTCTTTTTCGTCAGAATCCACAACTTTCACATCTTCACCATCTGTAATTTCTGAAATATCAACTTGGTTTAATATATCCTGTGTTACTTCTTCAATATCATTTGAGTCTTTAAACCAACCAAATATATTTAAGCCTGAATACACAATTACTCCAATGCAAATTAAAGCTATCAAATACAAAAGTGCATTTGACTTTTTCTTTTTAGCAGTTCTTCTGCTCCTTGCATTATTCATATCTCTGTTTATGGCTTCTGTTATTTCAATGCTTTTTTCAAATTGTTCACTATTGTTTATTTTATATGCATTTGAAGTTCTTTCATATTCTGCAAGATGCTCCCTTCTTCTTGCTGCTTCCCTTTCCTTTTGTTTCTTTTTTCTTCTACTTCCTTTTTCTTCAAAATGTTTACCCAATTTCAATTGCATCCTTTCTTAAGATCTTTTGACAACAGCTAGGCCTTTTCATTCTGCCTAAAAAGCATTATCTTTCAAACGCTTACAGTTTCTTTAACTCCTCTAACCTCGCTTTGTAAGCTGCCATTGTGTCCTCCTCAAGAGCAATTTTATCATCTACACCTAACATTTTCATAATCTTTTTTGTTAATAAAGGATTTAAGATTAGCAATGGTCCAATTAAATAAGTACCAATGAAATTATTTTTCTTAATTCCTTCTAATTTGCTCTCTTTATTTATTCCTATCCCCTTTTCTACTTCAAGGAAATAATTGGTAGAATTGTCACCATAAAGCATGGTGAATTGGCTCTTGAAGCCAACAACCTCTATGTCTTCATATTTTCCTATAAAGTTGCTATTATGCCTGTGCATCATATCTCTTTTGCTATGTACATCAAAAATGCCTATTCCTTCAATCTTTGAGCCATCCTCGTTTTCAATATACTTACCTAGCACCTCAATTGCATTCCCTGTAAAAAGAAACACAACATTTTTTTCTATAAGCTCCTCTATTCTTTCTTTATACTTGCTTAGTCTTGCAATTACCTTTTCTTGAGTTTTCTCAGTCATAGGCCCTAGGTAAATCAGGTTTACATCTTCCTCTACAAACCTAGGCTGTTCATCCAATGCCGTTTCAATAAACTCTGCATCTGGCAAGCACATCTTCAAATATTTCATATTAAACATATCTCCAAACAAGTTGCAAAACTCTGGAAACAGTATCTCGATTTTCATTGTTTTCATTCCTTTCTAACATATCAACAACGCCAAAAACAATTATTTCCCAACTTTGCTCTTTATTATTACTTCCACCTTATTCTTAACATTTTCCTTAAGCTCAATCGAATACAAATCATGCAAAACAAATACAGTCTGTATATCGTCTAACTTTAACTTTTCTACTGCTGAGAGTTCGTCGCGTTCGTGTACAATTTTTGTCGGGTCAACTCCGGCAATCTGCAACCTTACATATCCATCTAGGTACCTTACTCCCGCAATGATTACTTGTTTAATGCTATCATCATTTAAAAACTCATAATCTGTATCATATTGCCATGCTGTATTCTCGCTTCCGCTTGCTTCTTCATGTAAATCGTCCAAAAGAAGAATTACAGCTTTGTTTCCTTCATACTTTCTCACATAGTCAAATACTCTCGAGCAGGCTATAGGGTTCATGCCTTTAGATAAATGTGTAACAACTTTAATTCCATTTACAACTTCTTCGCTGTATCTGGTGTCAACTATTTTCTGTTTTTTTAGTGACTCGTTTATTTTTTCTGGCTCAAGACCTATCTGTTTCAAAACAACAATAACTGTTAAAATATTATAAATATTTATAATGTTATCGCTTATTAAATCATACACTTCGTCTTTGCCGTTGCAATGCAAAGTCATTTTTCTATTTTTCAGGTCAAGGTTTGTAACTAAATAGTCTATGTCCGGTGTTCCGAAATCACAATTTGGGCAATGCGCTTTACCAAGATGATTGTACCTTACATAGTCATACACCAATTTGCTATTGCATTTTGGGCATACAATTATATCTCTTGCTATATTTTCGCACTCTGTCCCGTCTGTGTCCAGTCTGTCTATTCCAAAATACATTCTCTTATTTTCTGGCGCAATGTTACTTGTAATAAGGTCATCACCATTTAGAATAAGGGTGGTTTCTTTTGGAATGTATTTAGTTAAAATTTCTGATATAAACTCTGTATGTGCATTTCGCATAAGTGAATCTCTAAATAAATTAGTACATACCAAATATGTAGGCGTTAAATATGGATATATTTTAGGTGCACTTCTCTCATCTACTTCAAGTACTGCCAAGTCCTTTTTAGACTTTCCGAAAAATGTTACACCACTAATTAATGTGGTAGTTACACCAGCATCTATGTTTGAGCCATATTTATTATCTATAAATTCATAGCCATTGTCTCTTAGCACATCTTCAGTCATGTTACACACTGTTGTTTTTCCATTTGTACCTGTTACTGCAATTATTGTTTTTGGCTTGTCTATCTTTTTTATAAAGTCAGGGCAAACTTTAAGTGCAAATTTTCCCGGGAAAAATGTAGCATTTCTTCCTAAAATTTTTAACAACACAGTACCTACTTTCGCTCCCCAAAGCGCTATATAGAATTTTATTCCTCTTTTCATGTCAAGCATATTCCTTCCCCAAGGCACATAATTCTATGAAAAACCTTTCTGCCTTGTAGTTTTTTATGTTCTAACCATAAATCATTTGTCTTCTTACTTTCTGACATAGATATTATATATTACTTTTTTATATAAAGCAATAATTTTTATAAATAACATTTCTATAATATTTTCGAGATGTGTCCCAAAAACGAAAAAAATTTCGTTCTGAGACCTGTCCCCAAAACGAAATTTGTCAATTTTTGTAATATTAAGTTTTTCTTAACTTGTTCACATTCTCATTATTTCATGCTATAATAATATTATACAAACTTTGCGATAAATACTAATCGTCCTAAGAAAGGAATTGATTTTGAAATGAACACGCTTTTTATTAAAAATCTTTTTGCAAATTCTAGTGCAGAAGAAAATGAAGAAGATATATACACCCCTATAGGAAGTGACATTGAGCAATATATAAACCCAAATGTTCATGAAAACATGGACAGCAGATATGAACTAAGTCACTTTTTTGAGATTATAAAAGATATTATCTCAAATGAAACTGTTAAGCAAATGAAAAATTTTAGACAGCATTGCAATACATCATGTTATAAGCATTGCATGCAAGTTGCATATTTTACATATATAGCTTGCAAAAGGCTAAAGCTCGATTATGTTTCTGCTACACGTGCGGCAATGCTTCATGACTTATTTTTGTACGATTGGCGTAAAAAATATAGAAGTATTGAACTGCCTGGCTTACATGCATTTGTCCATCCTAAAATTGCATTAAAGAACGCAAGTGAAATTTTTGAACTTAATGACATAGAAAAGGATATTATCGAAAAGCATATGTGGCCGGTTACGTTCTCCCTTCCAAAATATAAGGAGTCATACATAGTCACAATAATGGATAAATATAGTGCTTGCTTAGAAACTTATTTGTACATTAAAGAAAAATTGGAAAAGAAAACTTTTTATAAGCATGCATATACATTTTTGAGTAATTTCTTTATTATATAAAATGGATATTTTAACAATATCCATTTTTTTCTTATATTACTACTTATGCTACCTCTTTCGACATTGTCTTTTTTCTAAACATTAACAAATATTTAGTCATGAAAACTAATAACTTACAATATATTTAAAATAGATGGTTTCAAAATTGTCTGAACGTAAAATTTTGAGATAGTAACCCAAAAGCTTCTTTCATCATTGCAATTTAGAGGTTTTTGAATAAATTTTTGTTAGAGCAAATATGCTCAGATGGAGGTTTTTATGCTTAATGTTTTGTTAAATGGAGCAAAAGGCAGAATGGGTACTGCAATTTCCAATTATATTAAAGAACTGCCAGACTTTAATTTGTTATATAGTATTGATAAAGATAATTCAGATATGTTTCATAAAATAAATAAAAAGCCCGATTTAATAATAGATTTTTCAACACCTTCTGCTTGTTTTACCGCTCTTAATTATGCTGTAGAAAATTTAGTTCCTATAATTATTGCAACAACTGGTTTTTCACAAACAGAAGAAATGAAAATAAAAGAATTTTCCGAGGCAATACCTATTTTTAAATCTTCAAATATGTCGTATGGAATTGCTCTTTTTTCAAACATGTCTGCCTTATTTGCCAAAAAGCTTAAGAATTATGATATTGAAATTATTGAAAAACATCATAGAAACAAGGCTGATGCACCAAGTGGAACAGCAATCATGGTTGCTGACAATATTTGTAGAATGTGCAAGAAAAAATATAAATATGTATTTTCCAGAACGAATGACCAACCTAGATTGTCAAACCATGAGATTGGCTTTTCCTCAGTTCGCGGAGGTAGTTTAATTGGTGAGCATTCGGTTTTATTCTTAAATGATAACGAAAAAATAGAAATAACTCATACTGCCTATTCTAGAAATATTTATGTGGAAGGGACTATTCGCGCTGCCAGATTTATACTTACCAAAAAGAACGGCTTGTACAGCATGAAAGATTTGTTGTAATAGAAGTATAGCAAACGCACAGGACTTAAAATCCTGTGCGTTTTATATTACTATTTATTTACAACTTCCTCTACTGGATAAACGCTAACTTGTTTTTTGTCTCTACCAAGTCTCTCGAATTTAACTCTACCAGTAATTTTTGCGTATAGAGTATCGTCGCTTCCAATTCCAACATTTGTACCTGGATGGAATTTTGTTCCTCTTTGTCTTACTAAGATATTTCCAGCTGGAACTATTTGTCCATCTGCTCTTTTAAGACCTAAACGCTTTGACTCACTGTCTCTACCGTTCTTAACACTACCTTGACCTTTTTTATGAGCCATTTATCTCAACTCCTTTCGGTTTTTGATTTTTAAATTCTTCGCAGTATGAGCTAATCGCTTTTCCTCATACTTATAATTTACTCTTTGTAAATATATGCTCTTACAACTTAAGCCTTAACAGTTTCTTTTTTTGCTGTTGTAGATGTTTTCTTCTCTGCTGGTTTTGCTTCTGTTTTAGCAGTTGTTTTTGTTTCAGCTTTTTCAGCAGCTGTTTTTATTTTTGTAATTTCAACCTTTGTATATGGTTGTCTATGTCCTTGAGTTCTTCTGTAGTTCTTTTTTGGTTTGTATTTGTAAACTAATATTTTTTTACCTTTACCATGAGAAACTACCTTTCCCTCAACTTTTACACCTTTAACATAAGGAGCTCCTACTTCTACTTTTTTGTCGTCAGATACTAAAACAACATTATCAAATGTAATTTTCTTACCTTCTTCAACATCTAATTTTTCGAAGAATACTACATCTCCTTCTGCTACTTTGTATTGCTTTCCACAGCTTTCAATTATTGCGTACATTACATGTACACCTCCTCTTATATGTATACTCGCTAAGCATAAAATACAAGGCAGTTAGCGTTTTGCTAACATTTAGTTGCCCGACCCAGGCGGCTTACAGGTAAATATTTTATCATATTTTTCCATTCTTGTCAATCCCTGTTTTTTGTAACTTTTTGTGAAAAGGGTGTCCTCAGGCTAATTTCATAAAAGGAGGCATACCTAATTTCACAATTTTACTCTACACTTTTCAAGCTTTCTATCATATCTATTTTCTTCAATGAGAAATACGTAATTGCATTTACTATTATTGCAAAGAACACAGTGATAACTATTCCCCAAACATAGCTTAGCACTCCTATTTCTGGGTCAAACATTAGCATATCTATTTCACAAGTTTTTAATATGTACATTGTTAAATAGTATCCTCCAACCAGACCTACTAGCATTCCCAAAATTGTAAGAATTATTGTCTCTCTACCTATGTATTCGTACACTTCCCTATCATAAAAGCCTAGCACCTTTATTGTGGCAAGTTCTCTAATTCTCTCGCTTATATTTGAGTTTAATAAATTGTACAATACTACTAATGCCAACAAGCCTGCTGCTATAATAAGTATCCACACTACAGCGTCCATATTTTCCATTACCACTGTTATCATATCTGATGAGTCCGATGTGAAGCTTACTCCAGAGACATTTTCCTCGTCTTCTAGCAATGTTCTTCCCAAGTTATCTTCTTGTTCTTCTGTTAGCTCGTTTGTTTTCGCCAAAATCACATTATAATCAATTCTCGTATCGTATATTTGGTTATACAAGTCAGGTGACATATATAGATAATGCAATATATAATTTTCTGTAATATGTGCTACATTTACATCTGCCCTGTCCCCATCTGCATTTTCTATTGTAATTGTGTCTCCTTCTTTAATGTCTAACAATCTTGCCAATTTTTCTGTAATTACAGCTCCAGAAGTATCTAGGACATATTTGCTATCTTTTTGTGTCCTGCTTCTAAGTTCAACAAATGTGTCAAAGCTTTCCACGTCTTCTGGTACAACTAATTGTATGCTTTGGTTGTTGTCATTTTTTATTATTTTTACAGATTGAATATTGGCCCCCAATACATCTGTTATATCTTCATGATTTACCACTTCGTCTTTAATTTGCTGCAAGTCTTCTGCTTGTTTTTCTTCTTTTAACGAAATGTTTATTCCATATTTGTAGATTTCGCCATATTGCTTTGGTATCATGTTTGTTATGGCGTCTCTTAAGCCAAAACCTGCGATAATAAGCGACGTGCAACCGCACACTCCAATAATTGTCATCAAAAATCTCTTTTTATACCTGAATATATTTCTTGCAGTTACTTTTGCCGTAAAGTTCAAATGTTTCCATATAAATAGTATTCTTTCTAGCAAAACTCGCTTTCCTGGTTTTGGTGCTTTTGGTCTCATTAGAGTTGCTGGGTTGTGCCTTAATATTCTTGCTGCTGTAAAGATTGTAGCTCCTACTGTACATAGTGCTGCTGCCGCAATTCCGGCAGTTGCATATCCAAAATTAAATTCTAGTATTACATCCGGCACATCATATACCATTGCATAAATATCTGCTATTACTTTTGGTAAGAAGTTAAAGCCAATAATCAAGCCAATTCCGCCACCAACTACTGTTGCTAAACTTGCATATACTAAGTATTTCATTGCAATTTGCAATTTATTGTATCCAAGCGCTTTTAATGTGCCTATTTCCACTCTTTCTTCTTCTACCATTCTTGCCATTGAGTTTAAACTCATTAATGCTGCTACCAAGAAGAATACTACAGGGAAGACTTCTGCCAAATTTGCAACTCTTTCTGTATCTTGCATGTAATTTACGTATCCCGTGTTTTCTTCTCTAGTTAGCACATACCATTCCGGTCTTTGAATTTCTTTTAAGTCTTCTTTTGCCTCTAACAATTCATCTTCCGCTTCTGAAATCTGTTCTTCATATTCTTTGCGTGCATCTTCTAGCTCTTTTTCGCCATCTGCTATTTCTTTTTCCGCATCCTCAATTTCTGCTTCTGCCTGGTTTAATTGATAATATGTAGAATTTTTTTGGCGCTGTAACTCTGCTTCAGCTTCTTCTATTTGCTTTTGTGCATCTTCAAGCTGAGCCTCTCCATTTTCTAACTCTCTGTTTGCAGTTTCTATTCCTGTTTGAATTTGCTTAATCGTTCCAGCTAAATCTGAAACTCCTTGCTTTTCTAGTTCACTGTTAATTGTGTCTATTGTTCCCTGCAATGTTTGTATTTGTATATTCAATTTTGCCATTTGCTCTTGCAAAGCTGGTTTTTCTTCTTCTGATGCACTCTCTAATTTTTTCTCCAACTCATTCAAACTAGCTTGCGCCTTTTTTAAGCTAGTTTTTACAGTATTTAATTGTTTTTGCAATTGTTGTAATTCAGATAACTGCTCTTTATAATTTGCTATTTGCTCATTTGCCTTCTTTTTTTCTTCCTCAAACTTGTCTTTATTCTCTGCTAATAGCTCTTTCGATTCTTCTATCTGTTGTTCTGCCTGACTAAACTGATAATTTGCATTTGCCCTGTTTGTTTCAATCTCTGCTTTTCCATCTTCTATCTCTTTTTTTCCATCATCAATTTCTTTTTGTGCGTCGTCAAGCTCTTTTTCTGCCTTTGCCTTTTCTTCGTCAAGCTCTTTTTGAGCATCTTGTATTTTCGAGTTAGCACTATCGTATAGCTCGTTGTACCTTGCCTCACGCCTTTCCTCCGAAATATTATCTATACTATTTTCAACCTCATCTATTTTGTCCAAATAACGGTTACTACCCGTTTCCTCTGTATTAGCTCCTGCAACTGTTAGGTAAATATTAGTATATATGCTAGCATTCAAATTTTCCTTTGGCACATACATGTAATAATCTATTCTACCACTGCCAAGTTTTGTACTTCCTCTATCTGTAGAAATATATAACGGAGATTCTACTATGCCTACAATCTGTAGCTCATTATTCTTTAAAACACTTTCTTTTTCTCCATCATCATTTGTAATATCCTCTACGTCAACTTTTATTGTGTCACCAATTTGATGACCACTTCCATTTAAAAAATTTTGCTCAACGACGCACTCTTTTTCATTCTCTGGCAAACGTCCATCAATTAGCTGCAAATTATTAATACTGCTTGTTATAGTCTCTAGCTTTACAACTACTTCTTCTTCACCAATTGTAACTGTCGCATCAGTTTGGTAAGTTCCCTCAACCTTCTCCACATTCTCTACTTGACTTATTGAAGTAATATCATTCTCTGTAAGTCCCAATGTAGAAATAACCTGAATGTCCATAACATTTAAGTCATCAAAATATGTATCAATAGTTTTTTTCATGTCAGGACTTGTAGCCTTTATTCCAGCAAAAAAGCCCACACCCAATAGCACAATAAGAAGTATGGATAAAAACCTTTTATATGAAATTTTTATTTCTTTTATTCCGTCTTTAAGAAGTGCGGTTTTCAACATTCTCACCTCAATCTATTTACTATCTTATCATTTTATCTACGTATACCTTTAAGACGGAGTGGTCTTAGAAAAAGCTTACCACTCAATCTCTGCAATAGGTGTAGGATTGGCATTTTGCTGAATATCAAAAGCTGTACCATTTTTAAAATGAATTACTCTATCTGCCATTGGAGTTAGTGCACTGTTGTGAGTAATTATAATTACAGTCATTTTTTCCTTTCTGCAAGTATCTTGTAATAACTGCAAAATTTGCTTTCCTGTCTTATAGTCTAGTGCTCCAGTCGGTTCGTCGCATAGTAAAAGTTTTGGGTTCTTAGCAATTGCCCTAGCAATCGCCACCCTCTGTTGCTCTCCACCAGATAATTGCGATGGAAAGTTCTTCAACCTATGCTTTAAACCTACTTTGCCTAGTATCTCCTCTGGGTTAAGCGTTTTTTTACAAATTTGTGTTGCAAGTTCCACATTCTCTAGTGCTGTAAGGTTTTGAACAAGATTGTAAAATTGAAACACAAAACCTATATCTTCCCTTCTATATTTAGTAAGCTCTTTTTTCTTAAACTTGCTAATATCCTTACCATCTATTACAACCCTGCCGGAAGTTGCACTATCCATTCCTCCCAAAATATTTAAGGCGGTTGTTTTACCAGCACCACTAGGACCTACAATTACAACAAGCTCGCCTTTCTCAATTTCAAAATTAGTCTTATTAAGCGCTTTTATTGAAACTTCACCCATCTTATATTCTTTCACAACATTTTTAAATTCTATGTATGCCACTATCTTTCACTCCCTTTTCGTTTTGTTCGTTTTGGGGACAGGTCTCACGGCGAACTTTTTTTCGTTTTTGGGACACATCTCATCAATCAATAAGATGTTCAGACCTGTCCCTAAAACGAAATTTTTTTCGCTGTGAGACCTGTCCCCAAAACGAAATTTTATATCTCTACTACTTTTGCGTTTTCGTCTCCGATTATCTCCTTGAACTCCTCTAGGACCTGACCTGTAAGATGTATTCCTCCTGCCATGTCCTTTTTTTCTCCATTTATTATTTGTATTGGTATGTTGTTGCTGTCCCCAGAGAAGAATTTTATTGCTCCTCTCAGTTTTTCTTTTTGTTCGTCATCGGCATCGGTTATGTCTATTGTGAATATTTTCTTTTTTTGCTCGCCGAATTCTTGTATTTCTCTTGCTACTATTTTGGTGTCTTCATCTTCTCTAATGCTTAGCCTTCCGTCCACCAAAACGATGTTGTCTTCCATTAAAATATTTGAACAGTTTTGATAGCAGTTTTCGAATACTATTACTTCTACTGGGCCGTACAAGTCTTCCACTGTTACAAATGCCATTATTTTATTGGTTTTAGTGAATTTCTTTTTAACACTTGTTATTATTCCTGCATATTTTACAAATTGTCCATCAGCCAACTTTTCTTTTGCTGACATTTTCATATCTTTGCCAATTTCTATTTCTTTAATATCTTTATATGCCTGCCCGTCTTTGTATTCTTCTCCTTCAATTGCTGCTGCATCTAAACTACTTGCGCCTTGTGCTTCACGAAGCTGGGCTGAATTCACATTTGTTTGCATTTCTATTTGTGTTCTAAGTTTGTCGAGTGGATGTCCCGAAATGTACAAACCTAGCATTTCCTTTTCCATAGATAGCAATTCTCTTTCTGTAAATTCCGGCATCACTCTATATGTGTATTTTAGCTCTTTCATTTCTTCTTGGTCAGTTCCGCCTAAGTCAAACATGCTTACTTGCCCGTCAAAGCTTTTCTTTGTGCTGTCTGCAATTGAATCTATAATTGCCTCATATGATTCCATGAGTGTTCTTCTGGTTTGCTCGAAGCTTTCAAATGCACCTGCTTTTATTAAACTTTCTACACATTTTTTGTTCACTGAAGCACTTGCAATTCTCTCGCAAAAGTCTCCAAAGTCTTTAAATTCTCCATTTGCATTTCTCTCTGCCACTATTTCGTCAACTGCGCCTACACCAACATTTTTTATGCTTCCTAAGCCAAATCGTATTTTGTTGCCATCAACCGTAAATCTGGTAAAACTCTTATTAATGTCTGGTTTTAATATTTCAATATTTAATCTTCTACATTCATCAACATATGCTGGTATTTTGTCTAGATTTCCCAAAAAGCTATTAAGCATTGCGGCCATGAATTCTGCTGGATAATATGTTTTCAAATACGCTGTTTGGTATGATAAAACCGCATATGCAGCCGCATGTGATTTATTGAAAGCGTATTTTGCAAATTCTGCCATTTCGTCAAATATTTTGTTAGCATCTTCTGCTGAAATTCCATTGCGCACACATCCTGGCACAACTACGTTTCCGTCTTCGTCAACCTGCCCATTTATGAATATTTCACGCTCTTTTGCCATTACGTCTAGTTTCTTCTTTCCCATGGCACGTCTAACCAAATCGGCTCTACCTAATGAGTATCCAGCTAGGTCCCTTACTATTTGCATAACCTGCTCTTGATACACCATACAACCATATGTAACATTCAATATTGGTTTTAGCCTTTCATGCGTGTATACTGCATTTTCCGGGTCTTTTTTGTTCGCTATGTACCTTGGTATTTGGTCCATCGGGCCTGGCCTGTATAGCGAAACCCCAGCTATAATGTCCTCTAAGCAGTCTGGTTTTAGTTCCTTCATAAAGTTTGTCATTCCTTGGCTTTCAAATTGGAATATTCCAACCGATGTGCCGTCCTGCCATTGTTTATATACCTTTGAGTCGTTCATATCTTTGTCAAACTCGACTTCAATTCCTCTATTTTGCTTAACTAGGTCTTTTGTATCCTGTATAACTGTAAGAGTTCTTAGTCCCAAAAAGTCCATTTTCAAAAGTCCCAATTCTTCTAAAGTTGTCATTATGTACTGTGTAGAAATCGTATTGTCCCTCATGTACAAAGGCACATATGCATCAACAGGCTCCTTTGTAATAACTATTCCACATGCATGTGTTGAAGCCTGCCTTGGCATTCCTTCTAGCGCCATTGCAATATCTAAAAGTTTTCTATATTCTTCATTACTTTCATATAGCTCGCGTAATTCCCTGTTCTGCTCCATCGCCTTTTTTATGGTTATGTGCAATTCATTTGGAACCATCTTGGCAAGTTTGTCTGTCTCCGCATATGACACATCAAGTGCTCTGCCCACATCGCGAATTACCATTCTTGCAGACATTGTGCCAAATGTAATAATCTGCGAAACATGGTCATGTCCATATTTTCTGCCCACATAGTCAATTACCTCTTGCCTTCTCTCATAGCAAAAGTCCACGTCAAAATCGGGCATGCTAACTCTCTCTGGGTTCAAAAATCTCTCAAAAATTAGCCCATATTTAATTGGGTCTATGTCTGTAATTCCAATAGCATACGCAACAATAGAACCAGCACCAGAGCCACGCCCTGGACCAACTGGTATTCCATTTGTTTTAGCATAATTTATGTAGTCCCACACAATTAAGAAATAATCTACATAGCCCATTTTCTGAATAACAGAAAGCTCGTAATCTTTTCTATCGATTATTTCTTGTGTTGGGTTTTTTCCATATCTTTTTATAATTCCGTCATCAGTAAGTTTTTTCAAATAATCAAAATGTGTCTCAAACTCCTCTGGCACATCATAATTAGGAAGTATTGTATGACCAAATTCAAACTCTACATTACACTGCTCTGCAATTTTTACAGTGTTTTCAATCGCGTCCGGAACATTGGCAAAAAACTCCTTCATCTCTTCAGGCGACTTAACATATAGCTCGTCTGTTTCAAAACGCATTCTGTCTTCATCTGTCATCCTTTTGCCAGTTTGAATGCACAAAAGCACCTCGTGGTTGTACGCATCCTCTCTTTTTAAATAATGCGCATCATTTGTAGCAACAAGCGGTATGTCTAGTTCTCTTGCAATCTGAATAAGCTTTTGATTTACCAAAGCCTGCTCCCTTACGCCATTGTGCTGTATTTCCAAATAATAATCTTTTCCGAAAACACCTTTGAACCAGTTCGCAACCCTTTTTGCTTCCTCTATGTTGTTTTGTAAAATTGCTTGACTTACCTCTCCTGCCAAACAACCACTACAGCAAATTAAATTCTCATGGTATTTTTCAAGAATTTCCTTATCAATACGAGGCTTGTAATAAAAGCCCTCAGTAAAGCCCAAAGAAACTAACTTAGACAAATTCTTATATCCATCATTATTTTTTGCAAGTAAAATTAAATGGTTGTATTTACTATCAAGCTCAGCATCTTTATCATGCCTTGTACGTGGCGCAACATAAACCTCGCATCCAATAATAGGCTTAACCCCATTTGCCTTACAAGCCTTGTAGAAATCAATACAACCAAACATAACGCCATGGTCTGTAATTGCCATCGCGTCCATGCCTAGCTCTTTTGCCCTTACTGGCAAGTCTTTTATTCTATTTGCTCCATCTAGTAGGCTGAATTCGCTGTGAATGTGCAAGTGTACGAAATTACTCATTTTTCCTCCTCTGTTGGAAAGATAATTGTTTTTGGCGTTGTTAAACTTCTCTGCGAAAGTCCTCAACGTGCCAAAAGCACGCCTCCGGCTTTCTTGCTCGTTTGCCTAGCCAAAAAGCAATTCTTTTTCCAACTTTATTTTTGTGAACTCATCTAATAATCTGATGCACTAAGTTCAGGAAACCTAAACTCCAAACTATTGTCCGTCAAATAACCATCTTCCACATGTGTGGTTAAAAAAGTATTTCTTCCTTTTAGAAAGTATTGGTACATTGTGTCGTCTGGGATGTAGCCGTCTCCTATAATAATTGGGTCGTCCCATGTTACGTCAATTGCGTACCATTGGTCGTTTAAGTATACATAGTTCCATGCATGCGATTCTGTAAGTCCACTAGAGTTTGTGGCTGTTCCGCTAACTAATACGCATGGTATTCCAAGGCCATCCATTATGTACTTAAATGCTCTTGCATAGCCTTCGCATACTGCCTTTCCTTCTGTCAAAGCTCCAGATATTGAATATGGTTCTTCTGCCTCTAAATTTGAGTCATATTCAATATTATTTACTAACCAATAATGTACCTCTCTAATTTTATCATAATCGCTCAAATTTTGTAACTGTTTTTTCATTTCTTCTCTCATTGCTGAAAGTAAATTAAGCTTGCCATCTATTTTTCCTTGCGCCGTAAAATTACTTTTTAAATATGTAGCATTATCTCCATTTGATAATCTAACTCTATGTGTTGATATACCAGCAATTGTTGTTGTTTGAGTTAATAAAGTCAAATTCTCAACATCTATATAGAAAACATCCATGTTGTCGTATGTATAAGCATTCCAAGCTGATTGAAATGCCATGTTCAAGGTTTCTGTTCCCCCTTCTGAATTTAATAAGTCATTAAACTCAGTTCCGAAGTCAATTTCATATGTCCCAGATTTCATGTTTTCCTTGTTGTCCTCTAGCCCTTTATAGATTGTTTTTCCATATTCATCCAACTGGTTGTAAAAATATTTATCACTAATTAATGTCTCGTTTCCGGTATAAATTGTTGTTTGTTATTGGAGTAGTAGGAGTAACATTGGAGCCATTTGAAGCCACCTCTACATTTTCCAAAGCGGTTCCCTGCCCAGTTGTTATATTTGCCAATACGCTAGCATTTTCATTTCTACCAAATAAATTAAATAAATCTACATAGAACAATTCATATGCCAAAAATACTAATAGCATTAGTATCATTGTAGTCAATACAGCTGACACAGCTGTTACGCCTCTATTATTTCGCATTAACTCTAACTCCTTTTTTATTATGTTGCAAAGTTTTGCCCCATTTTTTTCAAATATATTTTATCATACGGTAGACTATATCCGCAACCTAAAACTCTTATTTTATCTGGCCTACGTTACAGGATAATGGTTATATTCACTTATTTTAAAAACCATTATCCTGTAACTAGCCTACCTCCCTCATTTGTTTAATCATTAAGTCTCCGAAAACTGCATATCCCATTGTTGAATCGTTTACAAGAACGTGCGTAACTGCTCCAATAAACTTATCGTTTTGAATTATTGGTGCTCCACTCATTCCTTGAATAATTCCACCTGTTTTTTCTAGCAATTCCTCGTCTGTTACTTTAATTAGCATACTTTTGTTGTTTTCGTTATTATCTATGAATATTTTTTGAATTTCTATTTCATAGCTTTCTGTTTTTCTGTTTTCTAATTCGCATAAAATTTCTGCTTTTCCTGTTTGTATCTCACTTCTGTTTGCGACTTCCATTTCCTTTGAATTGTTTTGAGTAACTTTTGCAAAATTTTCAACATTACCATATATTCCAACACTCGTATTTTTAGAAATTTTACCTAAAGTAACTCCATTATCTATACTTCCACGAATTTCGCCAGGAGCTCCATCTGCGCCCTTTACAATCTCTAATATGTCTGTTGTAACTAGCTCTCCACTGGCGATGTCTATTAATTCATATGTGTCAACATCATTAATTCCATGGCCAAGTGCGCCAAACTGCCCACTTGAAGGCTCATAAAAAGTCAAAGTGCCAACACCAGCTGCTGCATCTCTAACCCATAGTCCTAGCTTGTATTCATTATCTGAAGTTTTTACAGGCTCGATGCTTGTTGTCTTTTCTTCTTGCTCACTAATATATTTTATTTCAACATTATTTCCATTTGAATTATTTACGCATTCAATTAACTCATCTGTACTACTTATTTGCTTGTTGTCCACTTCAATAATCTTGTCCCCAGCCTCAATTCCGGAAGCTTCATATGGTTTTTGCCCCTCTATTTCAGACATTCCAACAACAAGCACTCCTTCAGTGTACATTTTCATGCCTATTGCCTTTCCTACTGGCACTACTGTTGTTTTTGGTATTACATTAACAGTTACATCTTTAACACCAAATAAATTGAACAAGCTTAGGTTTAAGTCCAATTTTCCAGTTTCTGCCACAATTCTATTGTTTAGACTGCTGGATGCCTGCATAGTTTCAGAGCCTTTAATATCTAGCCCAAAAATTGTATTTAGCTCCAATGTATCTCCCTGCATTAAAATTATATTATTGGGCAACATACTAATATTACATACATATACATAAATTATAGTTAAAATGCAAATTAAAATAATTCTTTTAAAAAATTTCATGGTTATCCTTCTTTCTTTATCCTCTACTTATAATAGGATAACCATGATTGCAAATTTTAAACTTGTTTTTTAATTTTTTATTTTTTTATTTTGCAAACCTACCTACTAGCATCAAGGTCAAAATTCGTCTTATAAATATCGTATCTTTCTCTAGCAAGAGCCGTCAAATATGCTGTTCGTATTTTACCATATGCTGATGTAGTACTGTTTGCCTCTGAGCTCTTATAAGTTGGTACATTGTTTCCACCAGCTTCAGTGCTATTTTCGAAATCTATTAAATCATTTCCTTCTATTATGTCCTCTACATGATAATTGGCTGTTCCGCTAACTATACAATTGTAGCAACCTGTCAGAGTTTTTCCTTCTTCTCCTGTATCTTGCAAATAATAGAATTGGTCATTTGAGCTATCCTCTCCAACCCTTATGGTCTGTCTTTGGAAACTAGCTGTTGGATACCCCTTCACTATATTCAAACTACCATCTTCTACTCCTTCAAAAAGCTCCTTACAACCAGGCTGATGATATTCCCTATTTCCATTTCCATCTTCTGCTATTATATAAATATTGCTAGTTGTAACAACTTCTTTGTTTACATTGTTTGTTATTATAGCATAATTATTGTATATTCTGTATCCAATTGAAATTCCCTCTAAAAATGTTACCATAGACACATTATTTAATATTGAATACCAATCATTGTCAGTCATTACTGGAAGCTGATAGTCATAAGAAGTAGCATTACTATAATCTGTAATAGCAGTATTTAATGTCGATTCCATAGACTTTCTTATAACTGCTAATCTGTGATTGTTAAATGTTGATTCTGAAATCATTGGGTTGTTATCAGGGTTATTTTCTGTTTTGAATATAGGGTCATTTCCGGTGTTTTCTGATAGGTAATCTGTGTCAGAATTAATTGGACTTACACCATTCTCAAATCTAATTAAGTCTGCCTGAGTTATTCCGCCTAAATAATCATTTACCCATTCACTAAAGGTCTTTGCCTCTGAATAAAACCTATATGCACTATCACTTCTATGCATTGTGGCATTAAGCTCATTTATTATCTCTGGGCTTTGTACATATGTTTTTGAATAATTTTGGTACCAAAACCAACTTTGATTTCCCGCATCCCAGTATACTTTTTGGTTGTTATAGAAAACATATGTGAAAGTTCCTTCTGCAACTGTTGCTCTATTACTAGAACTGCCATCTAAATATAGCAAATGCTCACTTAAACTTTCCTCTGTGATTCTAACTCCTGCATATTCAACACTACCATCTGCTCTTATATTAACATCATTTGGGTCTATTAAATAGCCTGTTTTTGTTTGATACCCTTCTCCATCTCCAACATCTCCATATACAGTAATCAAATTATCTAAAGTGTAGTTTACGGCTATAATTTTACCATTATGCAATTTGTACTTTGCCGAATAATAGATATATGGTTTCAAGCCATTTTCCTTATTATTTACATCCACATCTAAGTCAACTTTTCCCGCCTCATTTTCTGAATAAACATTGTCAAAAGAAGTATATATATAATATCCATCATATAATGTAAACAATATTGCTGGAACATATGCTTCAAACTCTCTTGCAGTTTGTACATATTGAGCCATAGATGTGTTAAGTGAATTATAGAATGTATTTACCGAGGCTTGAATATCCCTAATTTTAGAGTCACTTATACTAGAATACATATTATTCGTTGTATTTAATTGGAATGCTTTCATCGCATCATGTGTGGCATTGATTAAATTCGCATCATAAGCAGTCTGTAATGTAATTGCATCAATTTGGTTTTGTATATATGAAGCCATAATCAAAGATATTGGCACTATTATTAAAACAAAAATTATTGCTAAATGTTGTAGTTTCATTTAAAACTTTTCTTCCCTTCTAAAGTATTCTTCTGTTGTAATTTTTAAAGGTTTTCGTTAAAACAAGGGATGGATATTTTATTACTCCACCCCTACATATATTGTACATTGTAGAGACAGACTTAATATCTGTCCAACAATTTTAATTTAGTTTTGATTTGAACCAACACCATTTACAGTTACTACACCTGAGTGTTGTCCAACAATTTGGTATGAATCATTACCTGTAATCATATAGAAAAAGTTTCTTATTAATTGTGCAATAGTTTGATTTGTATTTTTAGCAGTTACTGTTACAAGGTCCCCTTCTTTAAGTGTTATTCTTCCTTTGCTATATAATTCATCTTCTACTTGTGTTGTGTATATATTGTAATATAAATTTTCTCCAATTTTTGTTGCCTCTGCTTGAGTTGTTTTTACTCCAGGGTTTTCGTCAAGTTGTTGAATTAAAACATCAACATCAAAACTATTACCCGTCGAAGTTATATCACTTAGATATTGCTCATAATCAGTTAATGTCATTTGTCCAGTTGTTCTAACATCATCAACGAACTCTGTTGTAGCAGTCTGAACTGCAAGTGATGATATATCATCAGTTCGCTCTGCGAGTGTCATTAATGGAAACACGAACATTAAAATTGCTGCTAAAAATATTGCTACAATTGTAATTAAACTGTCCCCCATCTTTTTGTCCTCCTTTTTCTAAAAATTTGCATTCATCATCATACCTAATGGTATTCCCTTTTATTTTTAATACTTTTAATACTAATTCAATAATGTATATACTATTACTCTTTTTGTTTTAGGTGCTGTATTTGTTAAGCCTGAGCTATCGTAGGTAGGGTCATCTGCTGCATCTTCTGTAATATTGCTATATGTATATTGTCCTATGCTTTCTCTAAACTGCTTATCTTGAAATTGGTCTATAAAGCTTCCATTTCCCCAGCCATTAACATGGCTGTCAGCATAATTGTAATTATATGCTGTGTTGTTACTAGGTGCATAGAATGTTCCACCAGATAAAAACATATCTAGGTTTTGCTTATAATAGTCAGTTCCGCCTGTCCAAGGTTCGTGTCTGCTAGTTTCCTCATCAACATCAAATGAGCAAACTTTCAAATCATAATCATTTGAATAGTACTTATTGATAAAACCCGCGCTCCAACGAGCTTGAGGGTTCTCACTCATCCTAGTCGTATATAATGTCATTGGTGTACCATTCGAATTCAAAAATACTACAGTGTAGTTTTCTTTATAATATTTATATAGTGTTGGTATTATTGTTTCAAGACCAACCACTCTATCTCCACCTGTTGTAGTTTCAATTCCTTCAATTTCATCTGTATACATAGCATATGTTTCAGTATCAGAACTTGCTAAAACCACATCGGCTGTGGCTTTAGCTTGATTAAACATGTACATTCCTATGGACAAAGCCATTGTAAGTACAAATACTCCAAATGCTATTTTTAGAGCATCAACTGCATTCTCCATAAATTAACTTCCTTTAATAAATTATATTATGCAGCATCATTAATGTATACAGCAGTAACTCTACCAGATGTGTTATCGTATTCCAATGTTACTTTATAAGTTGCTCCAGACATTACATTCGTATTCTTTATAGTATTTATTGCTGTCGTACTTGTGTTATTCTCATTGATGTCACTGGCTGCTAAACCTGTACCTGGAGCATCTGAACCAAAGTGCACTTCTACCTGCTCTGTTACATCTGCTGCTGTTCTATTATGATTTGCTATAGTATCACACAAAGTCTTAACATTTGCTCCTCTTTGTATTCCTTCATAATTTGTAAATGTTTGGTTATATGTCCTAACCTCTTGGTCTGTCATGTCTGCACCAGATATTGCATCTGATGCATTGTTGTATACATACATTCCTATTCCTATAATTGCAATTGAAAGTAAAATAGCACCTGCTATAATTAAAGCTTTTGAAGCGTTCTCCATAAATAATTCCTCCTTAAATTTTAAAAATTTTTATCTATATGTGTTAATATTAATATCTAATCATTTGTTTCTGTGAAAGTCAGTGACTTCACATTATTCGTTTTATTATGTCTTGTAAATTCTGTGCATTTGAAGCTTGCTGTACTGTATACTTTCATAAAGTTTTCAGCTCCATTGTTATATATTTTTTCCATTTCGACTGTCTGATAGTCATCTTGATAAATAAAATTTATGTATATTTTTATTGAATTTTCGCCATTATCTATAAACAAACCATCTTGGTCTTTTTCTATGCCTAAATCTGTATCAACATCTACTGTTTTATTTATTAGACTTATGAGCTCTGAGCCAAGCATTTGTACATCTTTGTATTGCTCGTACTCTTTATTAATTTTTTGTGATTCTGCTATATTGCTTCTGTATGAATATACATAATATGATGCTACCAGCAAAATACACATAAATATTATTAATATAAGTAAAATCTTATTTTTCATAATATACTATACTCTTTCATTATAATATTTTCTTTATCTTTTTGCAAGAGTTTTACCCAAAATTCTACAAATTTCCTTTTCCTTTTATATATGCTAGTTATAATTTATCTCTATACTAGCTCCACGTGGGACACATATTTTTTACGCGAAAACATGGAGCGGACAAAATATGTGTACCAGCAAGATGGAGCGGACTCCTATGCCAAAATCAAATTATAACTAGTACGGTTCAAACCTCATGTAATTCACTGTGCCTGTAACTTCTCCAATGCCAAAATCTGTAACCTTAAAATATATTGAGCTTGCTGTTATTCTATTTGTTCCTGCACTTGTAGGTGTAGAAATATAATTTATATCATTTGTTTTTATAAGATTTGTTAATGTGCTCTCATCTGCTGCCTCTAAATGTTGTACTGTACTTCCATTTACAGGCTTTAAATATATCTGTATATAATCGTTTGTATCAGATGGTTCTTGCACTCCTTCAAAGCCATTTGCTAGATTGAGCCTTTTTGCAAGATTGGCTAGTCCTACAACATCATGTATTGAGCATTTTATAGTTTCCAAATTTCCGTCTTCGTCTGGCTCAGTGCCATAGTATTTTAGGAATTGATTGTTGTATTGCGCAAGCTGTGCTTCTTCTATTTGGTCAGCCGTCTCTGCACTGTATGAACCCATTTCATTGAAAAGGTACACACCTATGGAAATTATCATTACGCCTATTAATACTTCTGCTGCCATGATTAAAGCTTTTGATGCATTTTCCATATTCTCCTCCTAAAATTTTATTATTACTAAACTTCTACAAACTCCATTCTTGCAATTCTGCCATTTGCTTCGTTATAGGTTATTTCGTTGCATGTAAATCTTTTTCCATTTCTGAATGTATCATAAACTCCTTTATAAGCCAAATAATCTGCTATATCATCCAATAACTGTACTACATCTTGGTCATGTTCCATAGCCAAATCACGTAAGTCACCAGGTGATACATCTCTACCTGTTTCAGTATCATAGTCACCAGGTTCAACAGGCAAGCCAAAATCTATAGCTATTTCCAGATTACTCCTTGTGCTATAATATACCACACTTCTGCTTATATTATCAATTACGCTTGTATATCTTGAATCAGGTTCTTTGTAATTATCAATTTTACCTGACAAATCTTCATAATCTGACAATATTTCAGAAATATCATGTGTTCCTACTGAAAAGTAATGTTCCCCTGCTGGCATATTTTGTTGCGAAATTTCGTTTGTAATTTCAACTGTTATTGTAATTTGAGAATATCCTTCCAGCCTACCAATATCCTGCCTGTCGGCCTCCATAAAGTTGTAGTCCGCTTGCAAGTTGGCTAGAGACAAGACTTCGCTTCCATAAAGCGGTTGGTCTCCTTGCCCTCTATTATACTGCTCAAATCTTCGCATATATTCTGCTAAAGTATCTGTAACCTCAGCATCTGCTCTGGTTTGCTCTAGGTCAGATATTTGTCCATATCCATATACTAGTAAACCAATTACCATTATTGCAATTAAAATTGAACCTGCCATAATTAAGGCTTTTGATGCATTCTCCATACTCTAACCCTTGCTATATAAATTTAGGTTTTATGAACTCCTATAAACTTACTTAGCCGCCATACTCTGTTGTCATTCCACTCATCGATGTTGTCATACTTGTCATTCCTATAAATACCAATGGAATAATTAAATATCCAACAAATATTACTACCATAGGCGCAAAACCTATTCCTTTTCCTATCATACCTTTTCTTGAAATCAATCTTTCGTTTGATTCCCTTCTACGTGCTTGGTAGTAGTCTCTTTCTGTGTCTAGCTCGTCAAATGCGTCTGCAATTGGTATTTTCTCAACTGCTGCTTGCAAGCTTTCTACAATACGTATAAATTGTTGGTATGATACATCTTCTTTTAATTGTTCAAGTGCTTCCCAAGGTCCACTCTCGTAGTTGTTCACACACTTGCTAATTGGCTCTTTGAATATGTTTGCATATCTTTCTAGCCACTCTAGAATAATTTCAACATTTACCCTCTCAATTCTCATAAGCATTAGTATAATTGTTTGGAATTGCATTACTTCGTCTTCCATTTCAAGTTGTCTCATCTTAGCTTGGAATTTAAGCATCCAAACTGGTGCATTATATGCAACTACTGCCAATACCATTGCTAGCAATACTTCAAACCATTGCATATTTTCACTGTTTACAGTTTTTATTTTGCCCAAAACCCTTTCCGCTGCTACTTGTATTTCCTCATCGCTTGCTTCTTCATAGTCGTCGTTAATTCTTCCTCTTTCCATCTCCCTTGCGATGTCATCTTGAGTTACACTTGTGTCACCTCTAAAGTGTATAATATACTCATTGTCGGACTCCGTTAGCTCCATTGCGTCTCGCTGTTGTCCTTCGGACATTGCACCTATAATGTCATAGTCCGTGGTCGGGTCTGTGTACACATTCTGTATAACAATATTATGTAAGTACATAACTATAATAATTGACGCCACAAAGGTTACTATTGCCAGAGAAATTCTATTAACATATATCCACTCCATTTTGTCCTTAGATGCTGCATCTTTCATGTCTTGTTGAAGTTTTCTATATTCTTTTGTTCCCTCTTTTGGTATAAATAGGTCTACAAATTTCTTAACTATGCCTATTTTATACACTTTTGCTTGCCATGGGTTTTCTGTGTTTTTTGTGCTTGTATTTACAGAGCCATTGTCTTTTAGCTTTCTGGTAAGCAAATAGCATACAAAAGTCATAATCAAAATGAATATCTGCATTATCATACCAGCTTTTCCGTTATAGAAAGAGGCTGTAAAGCTAAATTGTCCTACCGCCCAATTCTTTATTGGCTCCATGAATAGAATTGGTACTATAGAAATAAGCGACAAACTCTGGAATACATAGTCTAGCTTATCTCTTTTTAATATTTCTAGCTGCATTTCCTGTGTTATGTTATTTAAGTTTTTTAAGTATAATGAAGCTCCATCTACTTTTCTGTCTCCAAATTCTTTTGTAAGATATGAAATTCCTGCAAACTCTTTTAAGTAAGCATTTGGTGCAATATCGTAGTATTTTTCAAGCTCTCCTTCTGGGTCGTCTGAAATTAATACTTCATATATTTTTTCTGCCTGTCTTGCCATTTCTGGTTCTTCATCATCTTGTGCTACTTGGTAAATTGCTTCTTCTACCATGTTGTACTCATGGTATGCATGTCTAATTTCTGAGAAGAAATTAATTTGCTCTTTTAGCAATTTATTATCTATTTTATCTACCATTCCGTTTATCAAGGTGTCTGCTAAGAATACCTCAAATATTAGCAAGAACGCCATTAATAAAGCATTTTCATGTGTTAGCAGTATGATTATTATTGTAAGTGGTAGTATAATTAATATCGCATTTGTAAGTATTTTTGATGCTTGCTTTCTTGTTAGGTATTCGTCATCAATGTTTATTATTTCAAGCCTTCTTCTTATTTTTAACAAGTATCTTTTTATAAATGGTATTTTTACGTATTTAACATATAGTTTTTGGTATAGTATTTCACTTGTAAATTTCTTTTCTTCTGTACCAGCTCTTAGTTTTTGTATTTCTCTTACGCCAGAGGAATCCATCTTTTTTCTAAGTAGCAAGTATGCAATTACAATTATGAAAAATAGTCCACCTACACCAATAAGTAAATACATTAATATATCGTTTGACATCTAAAAGTTTGCACCTCCTTGCTCTTTAATTTACAGCTTTAGGTTTTCTTCCTCTTTTGCTTGTTTTGTGTTCTGGTTCTATTGGAGCATCTAAACTGTAGTCGTCTTCCTCTGAACCTTCATAGCTTTTCATTTTTATTCCCCAATTTCTTAATAAGAATTTGTCGAATTCGCCAATGTCGTTATCGTCCATGTTTTCTCTCATTTCTTTTATATTCTTTTCTGAGATTGGGTTTGTAAGTACATATGTCCCATCATGATATTCCATAATATTTACATATTTGTACAACTCTCTGTTAGTGCTTTTTGTGAAGTAAATTGTTGCATTGTCCATAAATTTGTCTAGTTTTCCTTCTATTGTCTTTTCTTTTCTATGGTCAAATGTATATTCGTTTTTGTCTTCTACTGGTATACATTCTGTAACTCTTTCTATATATCTTCTACCTCTAAAGTCTTTTACCAAGTGAATATCGAAGTTCAAAACTTGAACAACCTGTTCTTCAGCTGTTCTTTCATTTTTGAACACACCAGCTCTAAGCATTGAGTTACGAAGTGCTGTAACTAAGTCTGGAAATGTTTTAGCGTGGTGAGTAAATAATGTAAACTTTGATGCAACCTGTGCAGATTGTATCATCCAAGATGCTACGGGGTCTGTTGCAACCTCACCGATGATA
>CALXSA010000007.1 GCA_944390995.1 uncultured Clostridia bacterium | reverse complement strand
TGGAGATAATAGCAAAATTTATGTTAGCATTTTCGAACGCGAAAAAAATAATTTTTCAAATTTTGAAATTGTAGCAAATGCAAATTTAGATAGAGAAGGAAACAAGAGAGTGGTTGTAAATAGAATTACAGAGAAATTGTCTGACTTATTAGGAATTGAGTTTTAACAAGACTTTTCCAAAAATATGATTTATGCTATATAAGACAATGCTGAATAGACATTTGAAGCTTGTAAATAAATTTAAAAAAATTAATATTTAAAGAAAAAATAGCCATACTAATATTATTAAAATATAAAGGAGGCTATTTTTTATGGAAAAAAATCAAAAAATTAATTGTACAGTAACAAGCTGTAAATATAATAATGAGGGCACACAGGAGTGCAAATTGGAGCAAATTATTGTTACTCCTATAATTGGTTGCAATACAAAGCAATCAGATGAGTCTATGTGTAGCAGTTATAGAAACGGAAACAATAAGTAAGCACTGATGAATAAAATCTACATTAATGAGTTTAAATAAGTACGAGTTATTATATATATTGATAATAAAACTTGAACAAAAACTGCAAATAATGTTGTATGTAGACGTAAAATAGTGTATAATATTTAAAGAGTTTGCTTTTAAAGCAAAAGTGATAATTTGCTTTTGCAAAACTCAAAAGTAAGTTTAAGTAACGTGAAAGGGGACATTCCTATGACCAAAATGTTTGTGTTAAGAATCAACTCCCTAATGTCATCGCCTGACAGCCCTTTGCGGTTTGGTTCTGACAATGAGGTTGTAATACCTCTTGCAGTCATTGACCAGCTTCAAGGCTATCGTGGGATGCCAGAAAAAAAGAAAGTAGCTGACAGTATCTTAAGTTATATCGAAACTTTTGATATTCAGAAGCTCATGCGAGGAGGAGAGAGACAAGCAAACGGAAGTATCTTGAAGGTTGAAAAGAACTTTCATGACATCGAAATTGATATGGAGGGGATAACCGACATTGACAGAAGGGTTTTTCAGGTCTGTTTAGGACTGCAAAAGAAAAATCCTGACAAGAAAGTGATTCTTGTGTCTAAGAATAAGGCTATAAGAATCAAAGCTAGAGCATTGGGAATCAATGCCGAAGACTTTAGGGATGATTTATTCCCTGCTCCGTCCGAACAATATACTGGACGTATCCAGCTTGAGACAACAGCTGAGGCTATTAACGACTTCTTCAAGAACAAGTTTATGCCTATTTCGGAGATTATTGGTAGCTCTGAGGTTGAATGGGTTTGTAACATGTTTACTGAAGTAAGAGCTGTGGATAGTCAGCAGTGTTTCATTGGCCGGTATGATGGAGAGAAGATTGTTCCTCTTGTTTTTGGAAAGGCAACCTATCCATATGGTATTACTGCTAAGAATGCAGGGCAGAAGATGCTTATGGAATGCTTACTCATGGACTGGGACAATGCGCCTCTGGTGATTGTCAAAGGCGGTGCAGGTACTGGCAAGACTTTTTGTTCCTTAGCTACTGCATTGCAAGGTTTTGATGATGAGAGATATTCTCGGATTCTTGTTGCTACCCCTTCTGAGACGGTGGGAAATGAGAAACTTGGTTATCTGCCTGGTGATATGAGGGATAAGATTTCCCCTTATCTTGGTGGTATCAAGGATAATCTCAGCATTCTTATCAACGGAACCGGCAAACGTGGCGGAAAAAGTGATAAGGATGATATCGAAAATGGAGAATACTATTTTGAGAAAGGTATAATCCAGGTTCAACCGATTGGTTTCTTAAGAGGTCGGACAATTGTCAAGTCCATCTTCATTATTGATGAAACCCAGAACATTGACCCCGGTGACATTAAGTCGATTGTGACACGAGCTGCTGAAGGTTCCAAGTTTATCTTCTTGGGTGACCCAACTCAGGTGGATAACCCGAAACTAAATGAAAGATACAACGGCTTAGTTTATCTTTCTGAGAAGTTTAAAGGAAATTCTCTGTGCTGGCAAATTTCCATGAAGAATGAGGAGTCTGTACGTAGTACGCTTAGCACTATTGCAAGTAAAATTCTCTAAAACACGCTTAAAACTCACTTTCAGAGGGTGGCATTTTTTGCCACCCTCTGAATTTTGCGAAAATGTCTTGATATATTTTTCAAGTTAATATATAATAGCCATATATTCAAAGGAGGGATTTTTATGCCATTAGTAACTACAAGAGAAATGTTTGAGAAATCAATGAAAGAAAAGTTTGCTATTGGAGCATTTAATGTAAATAATATGGAAATAATACAGGGGATAGTAGATGCAGCAGCTAGCCAAAATTCACCTGTTATTTTGCAGGCGTCTTCAAGTGCAATAAAATATGCTAGAATAGGGTACTTGAAGAAAATGATTGAGGCAGCTCTTGAGGAATACGATATACCAATTGCATTACATTTGGACCATGGACCAGATTTTGAGACATGCAAGATGTGTGTTGACAATGGCTTTTCATCAGTAATGATTGACGGTTCGAAATATGATTTTGAGGAAAATGTAGCTTTAACAAAAAAAGTGGTAGAGTATGCACACTCAAAAGGAGTAGTGGTTGAGGCTGAGCTTGGAAAGCTTGCAGGAATTGAAGACGATGTAAACGTTGAAGCATCAGATGCAATGTACACAGACCCAGATCAAGCAAAGGAATTTGTAGAGAGAACTGCTTGCGATTCTTTGGCTATTGCAATTGGTACAAGCCATGGTGCATATAAATTCAAGGGAGATGCTAAACTAAGATTTGACATTTTAGCGCAAGTTAAAGAGAGAATACCTAACACACCAATTGTGTTACATGGGGCTTCAACAGTTATTCCTGAGCTTGTAGATATGTGTAATAAGTATGGGGGAGACATACCTGGCGCAAAAGGTGTACCTGATGAGATGTTACATGAAGCAAGTCTTTCTGGGGTTTCTAAGATAAATGTTGATACAGATTTGCGCTTGGCTATGACGGCGGCAATAAGGAAGGTGTTTGCGGAAGAACCATCAAAATTTGACCCAAGAGCATATTTGACACCTGCAAGAGAGTTAATAAGAGAAACTGTAGAACATAAAATAAGAGATGTATTTGGCTCAAGCGGCAAGGCTTAAGCTGAAATAAATAGTGAGAAAGTTCTTTAATTTTATAGAATAATTTTATCTTTTTTTACCTTTTTGAGAAAATACAAATTATTGATATATAATTTTAAATAGATATGATTATATATCATATTGAGTTATCAAGTGAATAATTTGCTTGATTGAGAATAAAAGCACAATGACAACGAGACTGGAGGTAAATCATGACGAGTTTTAAATCATAACCACCAGTTTTACTGGTGGTTATGATTTAAAAATAATTATTGGTGGTCAAAAATGAAGATACTTTATATAGAAGATAACGAAATAATTGCAGGCGAAATAAAAAAATACTTAAAAAAGGAAAATATTGATACTGATATAGCAACAACTATACGCGAAGCGGAAAGATTAATATCAAACAATGTATATAGTTTGATATTATTGGATATTATGTTGCCTGACGGAGATGGAATGGAGTTTTACCGCTACACAAAACAAAAATATAATGTTTCAACAATATTTTTGACGGCTAAAAGTTCAGAAGATGACATTGTAAGGGGCATAGACCTGGGAGCAGACGATTATATTGTGAAACCGTTTAGCATGAGAGAATTGACATCAAGAATAAAAAATGCTATAAAAAGAAAAAACGGTTCAGAAGTTATTGACATAAAAAATATTTTGTTTGATGGGCAAAATAATGTTATTTTGAAGGACGGAAAGCTTGTAGATTTAACTGCACTAGAATATAGAATATTAACAATCTTATTTGAGAACATAAATAAGATTGTTACAAGAGAATACTTATTAGAAAGAATATGGGATATATCGTCTAATTTTGTGAATGATAATACATTAACAGTATATATAAAAAGAATCAGAGAGAAGATAGAAGACGACCCTAATAGTCCTAAAATAATAAAGACAGTAAGGGGGATGGGCTACAAAATTGAAAAAGATAAGTAATAAAAAGAATAATACGAAAACATATGTTATTATTATAGTTTCTATAATAATCTGCATAAGCATTATACTAATATTTAATTATATAAACAAAAATAACATTGAAAGTATATTTAGCATGTATGAATTGAATATCACTGACACTATTGCGTTGTACGAGATTGAAAAGGAAATGAAAACCTATACAATAATATCTGTTTCAAGCGTTTTAATATTGGCAATTATAGTTCTTGCAATAAATCGTATATCAACAAATAGGAGCAAAAAGAGAATAGAAAATACATTGTTAAATATTGAAAACATTATCAATGATAATTATAAGCTAGAGCTTGGGGAGATGGTAGATGATAACTTTGGTATGTTTCAAAATCAGATATATCAGATAATAGATAAACTACAGGAATATTCAAATTCAACTAGAGAGGATAGGGAGAAACTTTCAAAATATTTAGAGGATATTTCTCACCAGATTCGTACGCCTTTAATGGCTATGACTGTAATGACTGATAATATGATTGCTGATGGCTCATCTTTAGATAAATACACAAGAGAGTATGTACAAAATATATCTAAACAGTTAGGTCAAATCAATTGGTTGGTTGACAATTTGCTAAAAATGGCTTGTTTAGATACGAAATCTGTAGTTCTGAAGAAAGAAGAAATAGTTGTAGATAAACTTATTGAAGAAGCCATAAAGAATATAGAAATTCTTTTAGAATTAAATGACCAGGAAGTTGTTATAAAAGGAAAGGACGGACTGACATTTACTGGAGACTTCAAGTGGAATGTTGAGGCCTTTACTAATATTATTAAAAATTCCGCAGAGCATTCAAAAAAAGGCGAAAAAATATATATAAAATTTAGTGAAAATGCATTATATATTGAAATAATTATTGAAGATAGAGGAAGTGGTATTTCTGAAAAAGATTTACCACATATATTTGATAGATTTTATAAAGGTGAGAATTCGAACAGTAATAGTTTTGGTATAGGTCTTTCACTAGCCAAGGAGATTATAAAATATCAAAAAGGGGAAATAGCAGTTAAGACTGAGATTAACAAAGGAACAAAATTCATTATAAAATTTTTTAAGTAGAGAAAAAGCTAAAGATGTCTAACTTTTTCTCTATTTGTCACTTTAGAGTCACTTTTATAGGATATAATACCAAAAAATGAAAGGGAAAGATATATGGAAATTTTAAAAGTAGAACATTTAACAAAAACTTATGGAGAAGGAGAAATTAAAACTGAGGCATTAAATGATGTATCATTTTCTGTCCAGAAGGGAGAGTTTGTTGCGATTATTGGAAGTAGTGGAAGTGGAAAGTCGACGTTACTGCATCTGATTGCTGGAATTGATACCCCCACAAGTGGCAAAATTTTTATAGGGGAGAATGATTTGTCTACATTTGATAGTAATAAGATAACAATTTTTAGAAGAAGACAAATTGGCCTAATATATCAATTTTACAACTTAGTTCCTATATTAACAGTAAAAGAGAATATTGAATTACCAATTTTGCTTGATAATAAAAAGGTAGAAAAGAATAGGTTGGGGGAGATTATAAGATTACTAAAATTAGAAGACAAGGTAAATAGCTTACCAAATCAATTGTCAGGTGGGCAGCAGCAAAGAGTTGCAATAGGTAGAGCTATTATAACCAATCCATCTATTATTTTGGCAGATGAACCAACTGGGAATTTGGATACAAAAAATTCGAAAGAAATTATAGATTATTTAAAATATTCCAATAAAAAATATGCGCAAACAATAATTTTAGTAACACATGATGAAAGCATCGCATTACAGGCGGACAGAATAATAAAAATAGAAGATGGAAGAATAGTTTTTGATAGAAATAATAATTAAAAAGGAGAAAATAATGGGAGCCAGCTTTAAATTAGCATTAAAATATTTGAAGAAAAATAAAAAAAGAAGCATAGGTGCAATAGTTGCAATTACTATAGCGACGATGTTGCTTATTTCTGTTGTTAGCGTGTTTAATGTTTATCAAAATTACATGATAGAAGTGGAAAGAAGCAAGGAAAACTGGGAGGCGAGGTTTAATAACATTTCATATGAGAAATTATATGGTTTTGAGGAAAATTCAGATATAAAAGATATATTAATAGTTCAAAACCTTGGAACTATTCTACTGGAGAACGAAAAAAGTAATGTAACACAGTATGTAGACCTAAAAGCATATGAGCAAAATGCTTTTAAGAATTTAGGTGTGAAGTTAATAGAGGGGCGCCTTCCTTCAAAGGATGGCGAGATTGTTGTAAGTAAAAATTTTATAGGCGATGTGGAGAATATAAAGTTAAATAATAAGAGCTATAAAATAGTAGGGATAATTGAGCCTACAAAATACGAGAATATAAGCTTTGATGATATTACAATAAGTGCGATTACATATTTAGATAAAGACAATTTGAAAAAAGACTCAAGTATAGATGTTTGTGTGAATTTTTACAACAATAAAAATGTATATGAGGTTTCAAAAGAAATAGCAACTGTATTAAAATTATATCCTGGGGATGAAGTGGCGAGTGAAAATATAGAATTTAACACAGAACTATTACATTATTATTCAATATGGGATATAAATAGTGAGGAAGACAAAATTATCATAACTATAGTGAGTTCGCTTGTTGTATTAATTGTTTCGATTTCAATAGCATTGGTTTTTTCAATTTTTAATATTTCAATGCGAGAAAGAAAAAAAGAATTTGCTATACTTAATTCCATAGGTGCTACAAGGAAACAAATACTAAAAGTGATTTTGTGTGAAGCAGGTATAATACTTGTTATTTCGTTATTAATAGCAATAGTATTAACAATATTGTTAATACTATTAACCTCAAACTATTTTGACAAGCTGTTGTCTAAAATGGACATTTACCTTGCTGATGCCTATAATAATATTTCAGCTACTTGGCTTATTGTGCCAGTTATACTAATAGCCGTAGCGACATTTATAGGAACAATTATTCCTGCAATAAAAATAAAGAATATATCTGTTATCGAAGCAATCAAAGGAAAGAGCACCACGGAAAAGAAAATAAATATATCTAGCAAAAGTGGAGAAAGCATAGAAAAGATTTTGACTAGAAGAAATAAGAAGTTAAACCCATATAGACATAGAATAATTATTTTTAGTTTTACAATAAGCATTTTTCTACTTTTATTGACGCAAGGATACTCGAAAAATATTAATATTGTTTTAGATAATAAATATATGTGCAATTATACAGTAAGTGTACCGAGTGAATATGCGGAGGAATTAAAACAGGAATTTATCGAGACAAATAACGTGAAAGCAATGTATAGTTATGTTTACGATAGATTGTACACTCAGCTAGAAGATGAAGACATAAATGTCTCACTAAAACAAGCTATTGCAAAGTGTCCTGAATTAGAAGAACAAATTTTCTATACTTCAACAGAGAATGAATTAGATTGTAATATTTATGCCGTAAGTGATAATGAACTAGAAACATATTTGAAAAAGATTGGAATTAAGCAACTAAAAGACAATGAGTGTATATTAATTAATTATTCAAATGCAAAAACAGATTATTATGATGGGGTATACATGACAAATTATGAAGAAGGTGACAATATAGAAGTGTATTCAAAAAGCAAAAGCGATGGGACATTTGAACTAAACTCAATGGACAATCTAAAAAATTTCGATGATATTGATGTTACAGAATATGGAGACAATCAAAGAAAAGTAAAATTAAACATTGCAAAAGTTGCAAGCGAATTGCCAAATACAATTAAGCTCAATACCTCTGAGATTCCAAGCCTTTGCATTGTTGTTAAAGAAAGTTCTTTAAATAATATAGAAAAATTTTTAATTGGACAGTTCATGAATGAAAATGAAGAAATGAATTATCAAAATTTACAAACTACCATAGATGTTTATGCCGAAAACAGAGAACTCTTAGACGAAGCTATTGAAAAAATCAAAATTGTACACAACATTGGAGATTTAACAGGGGTATATCTAGAACCCGATTATGACATAGAAAAAATAGAAATAACAAAAGTTTTTTTAAGGTTACTAACTATATTAATATTTACAATCACATTAATTAATATAATAAATATAATTGTTAGCGATATAGCAATTAGGAAGCAGTATTTTTCTATTTTAATTTCTATAGGCATGACAAAGAAACAGCTGGTCAGAATGATATTGAGCGAATATATGAAATATTTTATTATTTCATTATTGTTAGGAGCAATATTTAGCTTGGCTGCTACATATTGGGTCTATAAACAGATATATAATAATGAGTTATATTTATTTAAAATACCTTTTGAGGGGTTGGTTACTGTCATTGCTATTTTTATAATTATTTTAATGGTAACTAGAAATTATATTTACAAGAACACTAAGAAAAACAGTATCATAGATGACATAAGAAATGAGAGGTATTGAAATGACAAAATATTTAGATGAAATACCATCATGTATTGGCATTGTTCAAAGAGTAAAGTTGAGGGCTATTTTAAAATTTACAATAATACAAGACCTTCTACAAAAAAGATTATATATTCGATAATAAATAATATTGAGAAGAAAATTGCCTAATTGACATCATTTATGTAAAGTGTTATAATTCTAATTAAGCTCATATGAGCAATTATATTTTGGAGGTTTATTTATGTCGCGGAATTTAGAGAAGGAATGCAACGACCTTTATGATGAAGAATTACAAACCTTGGAAGAACAGCTTGAAAGCAATAAACATAGTTACAAAGATGCTTTTGCTGAATTCAGATTTATGCTTTTTAAAGAACTTGCCCAGGAAAAACTTGGGGAAAAGTGCAACAGAATTTTTGTATCATTTGACGATTTTGACAGAATAATTTATTCTTCCATAAGAATGGGGGAGGGCTTTTGGTTCAGCCATTTGACACATGAGATTCACAGGCAAGGTATTAATCTAGACATGGAGTTTGTAATCTTCAAAGTAAAGGACGACGGGACTGGCATTTTCGTGAAGACTGTTAATAAACCGTAATTCACACAAAAACAAGAAGGCCTGTGTAATCACACCTTCTTGTTTTTGCTACTTAAAGCTTGTTGCATTCTACGTTCGGCATCTTTTTTTGCAATATCTTGTCTTTTGTCATACAATTTTTTACCCTTACCAACTCCAAGCTCTATTTTTAAAAAATTTCCATTAAAATAAAGTGAAACAGGGACAAGGGTTAGACCTTTCTGTTTTATAAGTCCAGTAAGTTTATTTATTTCACGTCTATTTAATAGTAATTTTCTGGTCCTTAATGGGTCTTTATTATATATATTTCCATGTTCGTATGGACATATGTGCATACCATAAATAAAAACCTCTCCATTTTTTATATTTGCATAGCTATCTTTTAAATTAACCCTTCCGCTTGCGTATTGACTTTATTTCAGTACCAGTAAGTACAATTCCGGCCTCATATGTATTTTCTATTGTATAGTTATGTCTGGCAGTAGGGTTTTTCGCAACAATTTTCTTTTCCATTTTTAACTACATTCCTTTCTTAAGGCACAAATATAAATTATTATACCACGTAATCGTGAAAAATCATAGAGCTTGTTTAATAAAATTTTTGCTATGTGTTACAGGATAATTGTTTGTAACATATTTTTTCTAAAACAATTATCCCGTAACTATCAATAATTACTCATCTGAATCAATATACAAATCATTATTATTCCTTTGCTTTATATATGACCAAACAAGAATTATTATTGCTGCCGCTGTAATACCTACTATTATCCATGTCCATGTATTAGTAGTCATTCCTGCTATTCTCACTTCATCTGTAGAAGTTCTGGTAGCAGTATATCCGCCGTTATTATTGTTGTCATTATTATTGTCGTTATTGTTTGTTACTGCACCAGTCATTCCAGCAACAGTATTTCCAGCATCTTGGGCACCGTTTTTCATTCCAGACATTACGTTTTGAGTTCCGCCCTGAAGTGTATTTAAGCCACTTCTAACGCCTCCGACTATGCCATTTCCGACGTCTTCTACGGCGTTTTCTGCACCACCAACAGCATTTCTAACTCCATTTACTGCATCACCCATAGCAAATACTGAAAGGGAAGCAGACACAAATAGTATTGTTAAAGCAGCTATAAATGCTAATCTTTTTTTCATGATGAACCTCCTTTAATAATTTTGAGCATTTTAAAAAGAATTCTCTATTTATAGTATTGCTTTTAAAAAATAAAATATACAGAAAAATTTTTTCTTACAAACTAAAAAAAGAAGGTAATATGTACCTTCTTTGGAAAATTTATGTATTTTTCATCCTCTTAATCTTATTAAAATTGCAATTGCAAGTAGTATTAGTATAACTCCAACAGTTATAACTAAAATATTCAATATATTTGAAAAACTCATATTTTCTTGAGCTATGCTACTAACGGCAGATGGGGCAGCAGTTCCACCAACATCATCCTGCAAAGGTTCTTCAGTAGTTCCGGCATCTGTTAAGTCTGTAATTTGATTAGCATCTTGTTCGCCTTCTGTGATAGCGTTTGCATCCGCTACATTGGTGTCTGTACCTTCAGTGTCAGTAGCTTCTCCCGTAGTACTTTCATCAACAGGCAAATTCATATTTATATCAGTTGCAAGAACAGTTGTATTAAAAACAAAAAACAAAATAATAATGATTGCTAAAATTTTAGCATTTCTTCTTAAAAAATTTAACATATAAAATTCCTCCATTACAATATAAATTGTTTTATTCTTATGTACTATATTATCATACACAAAAAAACAAAAAATGTCTAGTAAAATTTATAAAAAATTGAAAGTATTTTACTAAAAGCAATCTTGACAAACTATTCTCACAATTATATAATAACAATGTTTTAACTAATTTAAGAAAAGAACATGGAGGAAAATTGATGGAGATAAATGGACTAACATCAGAAGAAGTACAGAAAAGAATAGCTGAGGGAAAAACAAACACTTCAAATACTGACAATTTAAAGTCAAATTGGCAAATTGTAAAAGATAATGTTTTTACTTTGTTTAATTTATTCAACTTTTTGATTGCAGTGGCATTGGGCTGTGTACAAGCCTACACGAATATGATATTTATATTGATTATTATTATCAATATTTTAATAGGAATAATTCAAGAAATTCATGGAAAGAACTTAGTTAAACAGTTGTCTATTTTGACTGTTGCTAAGACAAAAGTTATTAGAAATGGGAAAGAGGAAGAAATAAATATAAATGAGCTAGTATTGGACGATGTTGTTTTATTGTCCCAAGGAGACCAAATTCCTTCTGATGCTTATGTTATTGATGGTGAGGTCGAGGTTAATGAAGCTCTACTTACAGGAGAATCAGATACAATTTTAAAAGTAAAAGATGCGAAACTTCTTTCTGGAAGTTATGTTGTAAGTGGAAAGTGTTATGCAAAGATTGAGAAAGTAGGAGACGATAATTTTGCAAACCAAATTATAAATGCGACTAAAAAGCACAAGGCAGTAAACTCAGAGCTTTTAAACTCTATGAAGAAAGTTACTAATTTTACAAGTTTTGTAATTATTCCAGTTGGTGTTATTTTGTTTGTACAAGCATTTGTATTTAGAGAAGTAAATTTGCAACAGTCGGTTATTGCTACAGCAGCAGCGCTTTTAGGAATGCTTCCAAAGGGCTTCGTGCTTCTTACAAGTATTTCTCTAGAGACTGGTGTAATTAAATTAGCTAAAAAACAGGTGTTAGTTCAAGATTTGTATAGTGTTGAGACTTTAGCTCATATTGATACTTTGTGTTTGGATAAAACAGGTACAATTACTGAAGGAAAAATGAAAGTGGTAGATGTTGAAAAATACAACGAAAGTGTTCTGCCAGATACTTTTGAAAACATAATGTGCTCATATGTAAAAGAAACGGACGACAGCAATAATACTTTTATGGCTTTGCAAAATTATTTTGAGGGAGAAGGAAAGTATGAGAAGATAAGTGATATTTCTTTTTCTTCTGAGAGAAAGTGGAGCAGTGTTACTTTTAAAGACCTAGGAACCATAGTTGTTGGTGCTCCTGAAAGACTTGTTGCAAAGGCTGAAATGAGCTTACCAAAGAGTGTTGTAGAAGCCCAGCAAGATGGAAAGAGGGCATTATGTGTTGCATACACAAAAGAACCAGTGAATTTTGAAGAATTACCAAAACTTACTATTATTGCATCAATCATTTTGGCAGACCCTTTGAGAAAAAATGCGAAAGAGATGCTTGGATATTTCAAAACTCAATCTGTTGATATTAAAATTATCTCAGGTGATAACCCTGTAACAGTATCAACAATTGCAAAAAGGGCAGGGCTAGAAGATTACGAGTCATATATTGATTTATCAACATTAGAATCTGATGCAGAGATAGTAGATATAGTAGATAAATACAGTATTTTTGCTAGGGTTTTACCAGAACAAAAAAGTATAATAGTTAAAGCATTGCAGGCCAATGGACATCAAGTTGCAATGACTGGCGATGGTGTAAATGATGTAATTGCATTAAGAGAATCTGACTTAAGCATAACACTTCCAGAGGCTAATGATGCGGCAAAGCAAGTTTCGCAAATTGTTTTGTTAAATCAAGATTTTAGTGTGTTAAAAGATGTTTTGATGGAGGGAAGAAGGGTTGTAAACAACCTAACAAATGTTGCAAGAATATTCTTTATAAAGACAATATATTCTATGTTGGTTTCAATATTCTGTATTTTAACTAACACAGCATTCCCATTCATTCCAATACAAATTACATTAATAGATTTAGCAATAGAGGCATACACATCATTCTTCATATCATTCGAGCCAAACAGCAAGCCGGTGGTTGGAACATTCCTGAAAACGGTTCTGCGAAACGCGGCGCCATTCGCCATTGTTATTACTTTGAACATAATTTTCTTAACATTCATGGCGCCAGTGCTAGGAATTGCTCAAGCTCAACTTATTACTATAATGTATCTACTAATTGGATTTGTAAGTATTTTGGCAGTACTTGAAGTATGTATACCATTTAATAAATTACATGTATTTTTATTTAGTACAACATTTGTAGGTTTCTTTGTTGCAGTATATTTATTCAGAAACCTATTACAGATTAGCAATATTAACGCATCAGAGTTTGGTATATTTGTAGTACTAGCAGTAATTAGTGCGATAATTCTTACCATAAAACAGAAAATTTACAAGAAGATGGGATATTAATTAATATCAAGCACCCTTAAATTTCATAGGGGTGCCTATTTGATTAAATCATATATATCTTCTGGAGGTTTGGCTATATAGAAAGTTTTTTCTTGAGAGACTGGGTGAATAAAAGAAAGTTTATATGCATGCAAAGCTTGTCTATTAATTAGTTTACTTTCATTGCCATAGAGGGTATCTCCTAATAGTGGATGACCTATGTAGCTCATATGCACTCTAATTTGGTGAGTTCTTCCAGTTTCCAATACGCATTTTACAACAGAATAATCATTTTCTTTGTTATATCCTAATAATTCATATCTAGTAACTGCATGGTCGCCATTCTCAGCTACGCATCTCTCGATAATACTGCCTTCTTTTCTAGCAATAGGCGCATCTATTGTACCAGCTTTATTTTCGAGCTTTCCGTCGCAGATTGCAATATATTCCTTATAGAACATACCGCTTTTCATTTGCCTTACCAAGCACTCTTGAATATACTCATTTTTAGCAAATATAACCAGGCCAGAGGTATTCTTATCCAATCTATTTACTGGTCTAATCTTTTTCTTTATATTATTTTGCTCAAAATAATATTTCACTCCGTTCGACAGACTATCTGTAAAATGGTCCATTGATGGATGCACAGGAATATCACTTGGCTTATTTAAAACAATATATGCTTCATCTTCGTACACAATATCAAGCTTCATATTAACCGGGACTATGTTTGAATTATCTTCTTCAAAATCAATATAAATTTCTACTAAATCTCCGCTTTTCAAAATAGTATGTAGGGGAGATGGAATACCATTTACACAAATTTTACTTCCTTTTTTCAATTTCAAAAGTAACCTATCCGAAATATTGAAGTGCACTTTCAGCATTTCTTTTAAATTAGCAAAATGCTCACTATTATTAAGTATATAACTAAGTTTCATACTAACCTCATTCTTTCTAAAAGCTTTAATTAATACTTGTCATTATATCACAAAAACAGCACTTTTCCAAGAAGTAGCACAAAATAATGGTTTTTTAAAGTTACAGGATAATGGTCATATATAAAATGTACATTATAAAGCAAGATATATGACCATTATCCTGTAACTAATAATATCTGAAATTATTTTCATTGCTAGATAGACCTGGAATATTTGCATTATTAATATAACTACTGTTTGGTGTACCATTGTTATTGTAACCCAAAAGCATATTATATGGCAAATTAGAAATTGTTATAAATTTAATAGAATAAATATCTGCATAAGTGATTACATCACTTTCTAAGGCTCTTAGCAAAATGTAACTTGCCCCAACATCTATTAAAATACCGGTTCTATCTAATAGATTGTTAGTACCAATCAAGAACTCGACCCTCATAAGCTTTCCTATGTTCTCTCTTAAAAATGCTGGTGTATATATGTTGTTTGTGAGTATCTCTGGTGAATTTTGATTTATATTAACATTTCTGTTTTCTTTTGTTGTAGTCTGCTCATTATTTTCCATAATTCTCCTCATTTCTTTTACATTTAGGTTTTATGGCCCCTATAGCCTTATGGTGGTTTAGTCGTTTTTGACTATGTATTATAATAACTAGAAGTTGGCCTATAAAAACAATGTTCACCAAGCCTTGTATGAAATGTGCCAGAACCATTTGTAGGGAAAGTACTGCCGCAACTAGGTCTAAATGGGTTTAAATACCATAAACATTCTCCAATTTCATTTAATTTATTTCCTGATAATGCCCAATCTGCTATTTCGTAATGTACATCTGTAGGGTTCATGTTATATATGTTTTGCGGATTATATTGTCCATTTATTGTCTCTCTAACACAATCGAATTGACCAGGTTGAAAAACAATATTACGAATATTACCACCTTGCGAAACTCGTGAATACTCTCCTACAGAAGCATCAACTCTATTCATAATTACTGTAGCTACAGCTTTCATTCCATTGTCGCCTTCACCACCAGCTTCGCATTGCACAAGTCTTGCTATTAATTCTCTATCAGAATAAGCCATACCACACACCTCTTTAGATTATATGAAAAAAAGCTTATTTTGTTACTGCTTATTTTCAAAAAAACGCTAGACATTTTTACTAATTTGCTCTATAATAGAAACATATTATGCGAGTATGCTGGAACTGGCAGACAGGCACGTTTGAGGGGCGTGTGCCTTTATGGCGTATGGGTTCAAGTCCCATTACTCGCACCAAAAAACAACTTTTTCTTATAAAATGCTTGTACTTTTTGAAAATAACATATATAATATATATGTTATTTTTCATGTTAGCAATAATTGCTAGAATGGAGGTTAAGATGTCTTTTATAGAAGATGTTAAACTTAAAGCAAAACAAAATATTAAAACAATAATTCTAACAGAGAGTGAAGACGCAAGAGTCCTAAAAGCTGCTCAGAAGGTTAGAGACGAGGGCTTTGCAAAAGTAATTCTTATAGGCAATAAAAAGGATGCGTTAAATTTGGCAAGTAACAATAATATTGACATATCTGATATACAAATTATTGACCCGGAAACATCTGAAAATTATGATAAATATGTAAATGAGTTCTATGAGCTAAGAAAAGCAAAGGGAATGACCATTGAAAAAGCAAGAGAAATGCTTAAGGATAATATGTATTTTGGAACCATGGCTGTAAAAATGGGAGATGCAGATGGTTTGGTTTCTGGCGCATGTCATTCTACTTCAAACACATTAAGACCAGCATTGCAAATACTAAAAACAGCACCTAATACAAAGCTTGTTTCTGCATTTTTTCTAATGGTAGTACCTAATTGCGAATATGGCGAAAATGGAATATTCATTTTTGGAGATAGTGGCTTAGTTGAGAATCCTACGCCAGACGAGCTTTCAGAAATAGCAATTTCTTCAAGCAAAAGTTTCAAACAGCTAACAGGTAAAGAGGCAAAAGTAGCAATGCTTTCATATTCCACGTATGGAAGTGCACATTCTGAGTTGACAGAGAAGGTTATTGAAGCAACAAAACTTATAAAAGAAAAAGCACCAGACCTTATAAGTGACGGAGAATTGCAAGTAGATGCAGCAATAATTCCAGAAATAGCTGGAAGAAAAGCACCAGGCAGTCCTCTAAAGGGAGAGGCAAATACACTTATATTTCCAAATTTAGATGCTGGAAATATTGGATACAAATTAGTACAAAGGCTAGCCAAAGCTGAGGCGTATGGTCCACTTTGTCAGGGAATTGCAAAGCCAGTAAATGATTTGTCAAGAGGTTGCAATAGTGACGATATAGTTGGAGTTGTAGCTATAACTGCTCTACAAGCACAAGAATAAAACAACCTTGTTCGCCATTTGTTTGCGCCGATTTGAGATTTCGAGTTTATAATTTGCTTTACCGAAATATGCATATTTCTGCATTTATAGAGTTAAAGCAAGCTTATATAATTAAAAATAGATAGTGTAATGTAATATAAAAACATTATCTGAAAATTATTCTAGGAGGTTTTAAAATGAAAATTTTAGTTTTGAACTGTGGAAGTTCATCATTGAAGTATCAATTAATTAACATGGAAAATGAGGAGGTAATGGCAAAAGGTTACTTAGAGAAAATAGGCTTACCAGATTCATTTTTAACACACACAGTTAATGGAGAAAAACATAAAATAGAGAAGAAAATTGATAATCACGAAGAAGGAATAAAGCTAGTTGTAGACCAACTTCTAGACAATGAATATGGAGTAATAAAAGACTTAAAAGAAATTGATGCAGTAGGACATAGAGTTGTACATGGTGGAGAAAAATTCAGTGGTTCTGTACTAATTACAGACGATGTAATTGCAGCAATGAAAGAATGCATTCCGCTTGCACCTCTACATAACCCAGCTGGAATTACTGGAATTGAAGCTTGCCAAAAAGCTTTACCAGGAGTACCAATGGTAGGCGTGTTTGACACTGCATTCCATCAAACACTTCCTGAAAAGGCATATATGTATGCAATTCCTTATGAATACTATGAGAAATATGGAATAAGAAAATATGGTTTCCATGGAACATCACACAAATTTGTGTCACAAAGAGTTGCTGAAGTTATGAACAAACCAATTGAAGATTTGAAAATAATTTCTTGCCATTTAGGCCAAGGAGCAAGTTTATGTGCAGTTGAAGGCGGAAAATCAATTGAAACAACAATGGGATTAACTCCACTTGCAGGTGTACCAATGGGCAGTAGGTCTGGAGATATAGACCCATCAATCGTTACATTCTTAATGAAAAACGAAAACTTAACTAGCGATGAGATGGATAAAATACTTAATAAGCAATCTGGAAAGCTTGGTCTATCTGGAGTTAGCATAGATGATAGAGATATCGAAGCTGCTGCAAAAGAAGGAAACAAAAGAGCACAGCTTGCTATAGATAACTTTGCTTACCAAGTAGCTGGTTTTATAGGAAAGCTTGCTGTTCAAATGAAGGGTGTAGATGTAATAACATTTACAGCAGGAATTGGAGAAAATGGAATTGATGCAAGAAAAAATATTTGCGAGTATTTAGGAGTTTTAGGCATAAAAATAGACGACGAAAAGAATAATTGCAGAGGAAAAGAAGTAGAAATTTCTACACCAGACTCTAAAGTAAAAGTATATGTAATTCCTACAAATGAGGAGTTAATGATTGCTAGAGATACAAAGGAAATCGTATCAAGATAAAGTTATTAGTCACAATTTATGGTTTATGGGGGTACTTAATTAAACTATTAAAATTGTGACTTTATTTAAAAGGAGGGGAATAGATGGACGAAGAAAACAAAAAAAGTTCAAAAAAAGTGGGAATTATAATTGGTGTGATTGTTGTAATATTGCTTGTTGCAGCAGTTGTCGCATGGCTTGTTATATCAAACATGGATAAGAACACTCCAGAAGAAGTTTTCACAGCATATATTGACTGCCTAAAAAATCAGGACTATGAAGGAATGTATTCTTTAGTATCTGATTCAACAAAAGCAAGCGTAGACAAAGAAACATATATTTCTAGAAATAAAAACATATATGAAGGAATTGAGGCGGCAAATATAGAAGTAGCAAACCTTGTATATGATAAGGAAAATAAGACCATTACTTATGATATGACATTTGATACTTTGGCAGGTAGCATCTCGATGTCGAATACAGCCTCTTTTACAAGGCAAGAAGACAAGAAATACTATTTGAATTGGTCATCTAGTTTAATATTTCCTGACTTAAAAGAAACATACAAAATTAGAGTATACTCAAATTCTGGCAACAGAGGAGATATTTTAGATAGGAATGGCAAAGTACTTGCAACAACTAATGCTGACGGCATAAGAGAGTATCCTTATGGAGAAGTTGCTGCTCACTTAGTCGGATATATTAGAGGAATAAGCGAAGATGAATTAACAGCACATGCAGGAGAAGGATATACAGCAAGTAGCCTCATCGGAAAAACCGGGCTAGAGGCAGCTTTTGAAGACAAACTAAGAGGGAAAAACGGCACAGGCATTTACTTGGTTGACCAGAATGAAAATATGATAAAAACAATTGCCCAAACAGAATTAGAAGATGGGGAAGACATTAAAACAACAATTGACATCGAATTGCAAAAAGATATTTACGAAGAATTCGATGGTGACAATGGTTTTTCTATAGCAATGAACCCTAAAACGGGTGAAGTATTAGCAATGGTAAGTACTCCAAGCTTTGACTCAAACATGTTTAGCACTGGTTTTACAGAGGAAGAATGGAATTCTCTAAGTTCTGATGAAAACACACCAATGTTCACAAGGTATGAAAGTACTTGGGCACCAGGCTCATCATTCAAACCTGTAACAGGTGGCATTGGACTTACAACTGGAAGTTTTACAGAAAACGAAGATTTCGGAACAAGTGGAACCAGCTGGCAAAAAGATTCTAGTTGGGGAGATTACAAAATTACTACTTTAACCACTTATGGAGGAGCAGCTAATTTAAGAAATGCATTGATTTACTCTGACAATATATATTTTGCAAAAGCCGCATTAAAAATAGGAAGTAGCACTTTAGCAAAGCAATTGTTAAATATAGGTTTTGGCAAATCATTAGATTTCCCAATTTCAATGTCTAGTTCTCAATTTGGAACCGACAACGAATTCGGCTCAGAGGTTGAACTAGCGGACTCTGGATATGGTCAGGGAAAAGTTTTAGTAAACCCATTACATATGGCATCAATTTATTCTGCTTTTGCAAATGATGGCAATATGGTAAAACCACATATTTTGCTTTCTGATAAAACAGAATACTGGATAGAAGAAGCATTTAGCTCTGATGCTGCAAATGAAATCAGGGACGACTTAATTCAGGTTGTGGAAAATAGTAATGGTACAGGTCACGAAGCAAAAATTAGTGGCGTTACTATAGCAGGAAAAACTGGTACGGCCGAACTTAAAGCTTCAAAAGAGGAAGATGGGGAGGAATTAGGCTGGTTTAACGCATTTATAGTTAGCGACGTGGCCGACGAACAGCTATTAACAATTAATATGATTGAAAACGTAGAAAATAGGGGAGGCAGCCATTATCTTTTGCCAAAAGTTAAGAACATAATACAACAATACCTAGAATAATTGCGTGGGCATGTAATTGCTCGCAGATATGCACAGCACAAGTTAACTTAACCCTGTTGCTCTAGAAATTTCTTGTGCATGAATGAAAAAGAACACTTCAATTTACATAATAGCATATTATATATAAGATAAATGTGCGAAATTAGAAGCATTGCTTTTATACGTACATAAACATAAATATGTTATGTGAAAGGAAGTGTTTTTTTGAAGTTAGATGGAAAAAGAGTAGGCTTTGCCTTTACAGGTTCTTTTTGTACTTTTAAAAAAGTTATAGAGGAGTTAAAAAATGTAAAAAAAGAAAATGCAGATATTTTACCAATAATGTCTTTCAGTTCTTATGAATTAGACACAAAATTCGGCACAGCTGAAGAATACATTAACGAGATAAAAGAAATTACTGGGAAGGACGAAATAATTCATACTATTCAAGGTGCAGAGCCAATAGGGCCAAAAAATTTAACAGATGTAATGATAATAGCACCATGTACTCGGAAATACTTTAGCTAAGCTAGCAAATGGTATTACAGACTCACCGGTATTGATGGCAACCAAATCGCATTTAAGAAACAATTTGCCTGTCGTAATTGGAATATCAACAAACGACGGCTTGTCTGGAAGTGCAGAAAATATAGGTAAATTATTAAATAGAAACAATTATTTCTTTATTCCTTTTAAACAAGATAACCCTATAACAAAACCTCGTTCAATAGTGGCAGACTTTAAATATTTAATTCCAACAGTTGAATTAGCATTGGAAAAGGAGCAAATAGAGCCAATTTTGTTATGAATATAAGGCAAATTAACCTTGTTGCTCCGGAAATTTCTTGCAAAATTTTCTATGCAATGAGATTAATGGACGTTAGCGAAATCATCGATTTCGCTAACGTCCAGTTACCTTATAAATTATTTAAAGGGTTTCGTTCAACTGCATCTCTAACTTGTTCATTGCTTACATGAGTATAAATTTCAGTAGTAGAAATACTTTCATGTCCAAGTAACTCCTGTAAAGCCCTAATATCAACATTTCCATACTGATACATTAAAGTGGCAGCAGTATGTCTCAATTTATGTGTAGAATATTTTGAAGTATCTAAACCTGCTTTCATCAATTCTCTTTGTACAATATATTGAACAGTTCTATTACTAATTCTCTCTTTTCTTTTACTCAAAAATAAAGCCTTATTAGACCCCTTAGAATCGTTTTTAACGCCTTCTTTTGGACGAACTAATAAATATTCCTGTATAGCTTTTATACAAGCATTATTTAGATAAATGGTACGTTCTTTGTCTCCTTTACCAATTACAGTTAACCTGTTTTCATTAAAATCAATATTGGAAATATTAATTCCAACAAGTTCAGACAAACGCAATCCACAATTTAAAAATAGGGTAATAATAGCATAATCTCTTTCTTTATTTTCATCATTCTCGTCAGCTGTGGCCTCTAAAAGCTTTTTACTGTCATCAAAAGAGAGATATTTAGGCATGCGTTTTCCGAGTTTAGGAGTTTTTATTTTTAGAGCAGGATTGTTCTCAATAATATTATTATCCAATAAATAAGTAAAGAAAATCCTTATAGTAGAAAGCTTTCTTGCTCTAGTTGCTGGTTTACTACCGCTGATTTAAGGCGAGGTAGGAGAGGAAGGTGTTAATATCGTCCGTGGTTATTTTTTTTAAAGTTTCTATATTAAAATCTCTTATGCCTATCTTTGAAAAATCAGTTTCTTTAGTTAACTTAAAATGTATTTTCATATACTTTAAAAACATATTCAAATCATAATTATATTCTTTAACTGAATTCGGTGATTTATTTAAAGAAACTGCTGAATAATCTAAAAATGAGTTCACGAACTCTGGGTTCGCATCAGAATTAATCATTTCAAAACCTCCAATTGCACAAAATATTACTTATTAATATATATCAATTGCACGAGAAATGCAAGAATTATTTAATATTTTTACAAGTTTTGAAAAAATGTATAATTTTTTTGTTTTTTATACATATTTATAGAAAAGTGCCAAAAAAGCGACGCACGAGAATCGTTTTTAAGGCGTTTTTATTTTTTAGACGTATAGTTTGTTGTCTGAAAAATAGAGCAATTCTAGGCTATAGGCCAATTTGGAGAGTTCTTATAAAAATTTGCAAGGGGAGTACCAAAATGGAGTATTCCATATTTATTCCTACCTCTTATTGCACAAAACTTACATAATACAAACCAAAAATTATATAAAATAAATTAAATTATATAAAATAAATTAAATTTAAGTTGACATTTGATAAAAAATATTATAAAATACGAACAATAGTTCAGACAGTAATAAAAGTAATAATATATGGAAAAATAGAAATAGTAAGAACTAAATTTTGTATAAAGGATGTGTTCTTATGGAAGAAAAAAAGAATGAAATTATTTTATTTGAAAACCAAGGAGTAAAGTTAGAAGTAAACTTAACAGATGAAACAGTATGGCTTACACAAGACCAAATGTCAAAATTATTTAAGAAATCAAAATCCACTATTAATGAACATATTAAAAATATATATAAAGAAGGAGAATTGATAGAAAATGAAACAATGACTAAATTCGGAAATTCCGAATTTTCTGATAAGCCTACTAATTATTATAATCTTGATATGATTATATCTGTTGGATATCGTGTAAAATCAAAAAATGGTATTTTATTTAGAAAATGGGCAACTAAAGTTTTAAAAGATTATATGTTAAAAGGATATGCAGTCAATCAAAAAAGATTAGAATATTTAGAAAAAACAGTAAAATTAATCGATATTGCTAACAGAATGGATGAGCGATTAGAAAATAATGATGCGAAAGAAATATTAAAAGTAATTGGTGAATATTCAAAAGCTTTAGATCTATTAGATGATTATGACCATAGAACATTAAAGAAGATAAAAGGGAATATTGACGAAAGAAAAATTGAATACAATAATTGCATGAAAATAATAAATAAATTAAGATTTAATGAAGAAAGTTCTCTATTTGCAGTAGAAAGAGATAAAGGCTTAGAATCAATAATAGGTAATATATATCAAAGTTTTGGCGGACAGGATATTTATAAAAGCATAGAAGAAAAAGCTGCAAATTTTCTATATCTAATAGTTAAGAATCATGTTTTTGCAGATGGAAACAAAAGAATTGCAGCAACTTTGTTTGTATATTTTCTAAACTTTTATGGAATTTTATATAAAAATGGAAAGCAAACAATTGATAATAATACATTAGCTGCATTGACATTACTTATTGCTGAGTCAAATCCTAAGGAAAAAGATGTAATTATAGATTTAGTTATGAATTTCTTAAATAATGACTAATTTAGAAAGCTAGAAGGGAAGATGGGAAGTACCTAAAATTCTCAAATACAATAAAACATTAATAAAAAAATAATAGGATTCTAAAATAATTAGATAATAATAAAAATTTTTATATAATAGTAAAATTAAAATATATAAGAAAAAACATAAATAAGAAATTTATATTTAAAATTTTAATATTATAGTTATTATAAAAGATTTTGTGCAATGTTAAATTTTCATAAAATCCAAACACTAAAATTTTAAATAAGACATTTTAATTATAAACTTAGCAAAGTTATATGTCCAGATTATATAAAATATCACAACTGATATATGTATAACATGTAAAAAAGTTAAAAATGGCTAAAGATTAATACTTTCAAAAAACGCCTAAAAATCGCTAAAAAAGCGACGCACGAGAATCGTTTTTAAGGCGTTTTTATTTTTTAGACATATAGTTTGTTGTCTGTAAAATACGGCAAATATAGTGAAATATAAAAGATTATAATAATAAGGAATATAATAATGAATATAATATAGATATAATAAGAAAATAAAGATATATAAATGAATATTAGTATGCATAGAACAGCTAAAAGCTTTGAATTAGTAGAAGTAGAGGTTTATGGCTGTTTTATATTTTTCTCCTACCTCTTATTGCGCAAAACTTTAATTTTGCGCAATTAACACTGAAATAAAATATAGCTGTTTTTTCTTCCCCCTATCTCTAGAAAATAAAATAGCTTAATAAATTTCTTTGTACTCCATTTGCTGTATTATTTCACACATAAGTAAAAATAATTATAAACTTTTTCAATTTTTACAAACACATATACTTGTCAATAAAATTATTTAAGGAGCTTTTTACAGCCCCTTAAATTTTTCTTATATTTTCAAATAATCTGATATTCTATTTAAAAACTCGTCATTATTTTTTGTTGCCATCATTTCTTTTATTAGCTGTTCCGTTACTTCAGCAACATTTCTTGTAGACATTGCTTTTCTTAACGCAAATACGACTTCTTCCTCTTTTTGTGTCAATAGCAATTCTTCACGTCTTGTACCAGATTTGTTTATATCAATTGCAGGGAAAATTCTCTTTTCAGATAGCCCCCTATCCAAGTGAACTTCCATATTTCCTGTTCCCTTAAATTCTTCAAAAATAACATCATCCATTCTACTTCCTGTTTCAATTAGAGCTGTTGCTAATATTGTAAGGCTTCCCCCATTTTCTATGTTTCTTGCTGCTCCAAAGAATTTTTTAGGTTTATGTAGTGCACTTGGGTCTAGTCCTCCTGATAGAGTTCTTCCTGATGAAGGTATAACTAGATTGTAGGCCCTTGCAAGCCTTGTAATACTATCTAACAATATTACTACATCTTTGTTTTGTTCTGTCAATCTTTTTGCTCTTTCCAAAACCATTTCTGCTACTTTAACATGATGCTCTGGCAATTCATCAAATGTAGAGTATATTACATCTCCTTTTATAGAACGTCTCATGTCTGTTACTTCCTCTGGTCTTTCATCAATTAGAAGAACAATTAATTCTATTTCTGGGTTATTGATGCTAATAGAATTAGCAATTTTCTTAAGTAATGTTGTTTTTCCAACTTTAGGAGGAGCAACAATCATTCCTCTTTGTCCTTTACCTATTGGAGACATTAAATCTATTATTCTCATTGCATATTCATTTGGAGTTGTTTCTAAGTGTATTCTTTCATTTGGGTGAATTGGTATTAAGTCGTCGAATTTTTTCCTTCTATATGCCATCTCAGGAGCATCTCCATTAACTTCTCCTACATATATTAATGCAGGGAATTTCTCTCCTTCTTTTGGCATTCTTGCAATACCTTTAACTTTATCTCCCTTATCAAGTCTAAACCTTCTTATTTGTACAGGAGAAATATATACATCTTTTGATGTTGATAAGTAATTCTCTCCTCTTAAAAAGCCATAACCGTCAGGCAAAACTTCCAATACACCTTCTACTATTTTGTCATCACTATTAGTCAATTTATATCCTGTATGTGCATCTGGGCTGTCTTCTTCATTTATATTATTATCTTTTTCCTCCAATATTTCGTTATTTTCCCTCATATTCTCCTTATTATTTTCTATATTTTCTGAAGTCTTGTTACTTTCATAGTTTTCTAAAAAGTTTAATAGTTCTTCTTTTTTCATTTTTGAAACATTTTTTGCGCCTCTTTCTTTAGCAAATTGGCGTAATTCTACTAATGTGTAACTTTTAAAATCCATATTTAGCCCCCTATTTATATTAAATTTTAATTATTAACTGGAAAATGTATAAGATTAAAACTTTTTTGAGGCATAAAATGCCTCAAAACCTCTAACTATTTTTCGACATCAATATATACTTTTTCATTAGGATAGTACATACCTAATTTTTCTCTAGCTATCTGCTCTATATACTCATCTGAATTTATATTATCTTTCATGCTTTGTAATTCATTCTGTTCTTCTTGTGCTACTTCTATATTATTATTATATTTAGCTTCCTCAGAAGAATATGAATTCAATGTTTTCTGTTGCATAATCAATGTATAAACAAAATATATTATAAAAGCAAATATCAATAATCTTTTCAATAATTTATTAGTCATTCTATTTTTCATATGTATATTCACTCCAGAATTAATCTACTTATATTTTTCTACATTTTTTTGTAAAATCCTTCTTATTTATTAAAATTTAATGGAATTTTTTTACTTTTTTTACCTTTTAACTCTATTTTTGGTAATTTAAGACGTATTTTTGAGAGTATTTTCGATAAAGGACTTAATATGTATTTTTTTGTAAAATTTAATAACCAATATATAGGGTAACCTATAATCTTTTTTAATACACTAAATATCTTAACAAAAATATTTATAAAATACTTGCTTAGTAGTAAAAGATGAAGGAGCACACCTAATATAATGCCAATAAAAATATATCCTCTTAGCCCTCCATTGTTAAAGGTAAAGATGCTAAACAAAAGAATGCAACCTGTTACAAACCAAAACAGAAAGTCTTGGACATATGTTATTATGTCATTTGTTTTAAAGCTTCTTCTAAAAATGCGAAATATGTCAAATACGATGCCTATAACTATTCCTGTTAAAATAAATAGTAAAAAAATGTATAATTGATTTAAGCTCAAATTTCAACCTCCTACACATGTTCTATTTGAAAATTTTTCCTAATAAGCCACCACCACTCTTTTTTTCTAAGTCTTTGTCGCTGTAACCCATGTTATATATTTCACCATCAACAATTACTTCTGCGGTATCCAGACTAAGCTTATTTATTCGTAAATTCTCCCCCTTAACTGTAAGTAGGCCTAACTCTGTTTCCAATATTACTATTTGGTCATCAAAACTAAGTACATCAAGCACTCCTGAAATGCTTAGTTTTTCCCTGTTTTCAAGAATTAAATTCTGAACAACACTGCTACTCTGCATAATATTATTATTTTTTCTCTCATCTATAGTCATAAAAACCTCCATTCAAGCAATTAAATGCTCTATAAATTTTTCTAAATTCATGTACATGAAACCTAGTACGTATACCTTGTAAACTCTATAAAACATTATATTCGGAACTTGTCTATTTTAGAACTAAAAACTATTTATAATATGTGAATTTTATGTGTACGGAAATATTTAAGCCTAAAAAAATTACAATTATCGATATTTTTCTGCGATTAATTAAAAAATGCCATACATTTTAATTGTATAGCATTTTTGCTGTATAGAGGCATAAGACTTAATACACTAGCAATTTCTGAAGTTACTTTTCATTTACACATTTAAGCACATCATTTATAATGTCCATTTTTCCACCAGATAGGACTTGTACCAAATCAAAACCTGGTCTTCTATTACCTTCAATAATAACAGGTCCTTTATCAGAAACAGCTACATCCCACCCAACAACAAGTATTTTGTCACTTCTCAAGCTAGCTTCCAAAACCATTTTTTTAGCCTCATCAAAACATGGAATTTGAAAGCCATCAAACTTAACATGTGAGACCGGATGTTCTTCATATTCATTCAAATCTTTATCAATAGCATTTCCTATTAATTTTCCTGTATTTTCGTCAATTTTTACGGCCATACCTTTTGCGTGGAAATTATCTATTGCATTTACTCCATTTCCCACACGAAGTCCCATCCAAATAATTCTAGATTTTCCATGGTCATTAAAAGTTATAATTCTCATTGTATTAACACTTTTTTCGCAAAGTCTATTTAAGTCTGGATGTTGTACAACCACTTCTTCCAAGAATATTCTGTTCTGTATTGCATTCTCAAAATATGCCTTTCTATCCTGTATATCCTTAGTATATTCCTTTTTGACATCTGCACCGCCAAGTCCATCATATGGTTTTGACATAAAAACCTCGTGGCTATTTAGAAAATTATCAAATTCCTCATAATTCCCTTCCTTTGGAACCACAAAGTCCCTTTTAGTGAAATCTTTGAAATCAGCTAAAAAGTCTGGCTTTATCGTATATCTCTTTTTATATGCACTAGGCGATACAGTTTCATAAAACTTATTTTCAGTCCTTGTGCTAACATATTTTTTACGTTCCTTGCCACTTTTGTTATATAATTGATAGTTCAAATAATCGGTAAGTCCAAAGCCATAACGAAACACACAATACCCCGTATCCAAGACCAAGCCTAAAAAATTCTTTTTTTCTTTCTTTGCTACTTGTTTTAAATTATCAAAAAATCTTTTATAATTTGCTGAAAATATATATGAATAAAATGCCATTGTTCTTTCCCCAAAATATTCTTTTTGGTTTCCTCCTTTTAATTATTTTATTTAGAAATCAGCTCATGATGCAACTGCTCCAATAGCTTATCACTTACCTTTTCCTTAGTCATAATTGACAACTTGCATTCCTCTAATTGTAAGTCAAAAATATCAATAGAGTTTAAGTTAAATATTTCTAGTGTTTTTCTAATTATGTCCTCATTATTCATAATACCATATCCCACAAGAGAAATTCTTGAAATATTGGTAAATGCTGAACTAAACATAGATAGCTCGCTTTCCAGTAATTCTTGAAATGCTCCTAGAGAACTTGCTTTTATTGTAAAGCTAACATTAAAGCTATTTATGCTGTTATTTACCATATTTGATGGTATTATACCATTCGAAAGTAAGGTGAAATACAACTTACTAAGCATATCTGCATTAAAGCTTTCATATTTTAAAGTTATCAAAAATAAATTATCATTCTTTACTAAACTTTTTACACAGCTTTCTTCAATCTTATTATTAATTACAGTTCCACCATTATTGTTAAAAGTAGAACCAGTTTCAATCAAAAGCTCATATTTTTTTGCAATTTCAACACATCTATTATGAAGAACTTTCGCCCCTTCATTAGACAAATCAAGCATTTCATCATATGAAAGCTCCTCTATTTTCTTTGCATCTGTAATCTTGTTAGGGTCTGTTGAATATACACCATCAACATCAGAAAAAATATAACAGTGGTCTGCCTCAATCGCTGCTGCAATCGCAACCGCCGTGGTGTCAGAACCTCCCCTTCCAAGTGTTGTAATGTCTTTATTGTCATTTATGCCTTGAAAACCTGCAACAATAACAATGTTATCTTTGTCTAACTCTTGCTTAATTCTTTCTGTATTAATATATTCAATCTTTGCTTCCTCATTGGTGTTAGATGTATAAATTCCTGCCTGCCATCCAGTAAGAGAAATCGCCTTGTATCCTAGTCTTTTTAACAAAATTGCCAATTTCGAAATTGAAATTTGCTCTCCTGTACTAAGTAATACATCCATTTCTCTCTTATCCGGAGTGTACGATAACTCCTTAGCCTCTTTTATAAGGCCATCTGTTGTTTTTCCTTGTGCTGAAACAACAACAATCACCTTGTTTTTCTTATTGTAAAAATCAATTATTTTGTTAGCAACAATATTTAATTTAATATTGTCAGCAGTAGAACTACCTCCAAATTTTAATACTATGGTTTCCATATTGGGTCACCCTCTTATACAATGTACAAAGCAAAATATAATTATATTTTGCCATTATTATATTTTATGCTTTCTTTTTACACAATGCTCCTCAAATAACTATTAATAAAGCCATCTAAATCGCCATCCATAACAGCCTCAACATTTCCCACTTCGTAACTTGTTCTATGGTCTTTTACAAGTGTATATGGACAAAATACATAAGAACGAATTTGACTTCCCCAAGCAATGTCCATTTGGATGCCTTTTAACTCATCTATAGTGTCCTTGTGCTCTTGCTCCTTTAAATGCAACAATTTAGATTTAAGCATTTTCATGGCAGTTTCTCTATTCTGAATTTGTGACCTTTCGGTTTGACATGCCACAACAATATTAGTTGGAATATGTGTTATTCTAACCGCAGACGAAGTCTTATTTATATGCTGGCCACCAGCGCCAGAAGCCCTATATGTATCAATTCTTAAATCATCTGGGTTGATGTCAACTTCGACATCTTCACTTATTTCTGGCAATACTTCTACTGATGCAAAAGAGGTATGCCTCCTCCCCCCTGCATCAAATGGAGAAATTCTAACCAACCTGTGTACACCTTGTTCTCCCTTTAAATAGCCGTATGCATAATCACCTGAAACTAGAAAAGTCACACTTTTTATTCCTGCCTCATCTCCTGGCAAGTAATCCAATTCTTCTACTTTATAGTTATGCGCGTTTGCCCATCTGGTATACATTCTATAAAGCATCTCCACCCAATCCTGAGCCTCTGTTCCACCAGCTCCAGGATGTAGGGTTATAATTGCATTATTACTATCATATTTTCCAGATAAAAGTATAGAAACCTCTAACTTTTCTATATCTTTTTCTAATAATAACACGCCTTTTTGTAATTCTTTTTCAAGCTCAGCATCACTTTCCTGCTTGAGTAATTCTACAATCTCGATTAAATTAGATACTTCATTTTTGGTCTTTTTAAAATGTTCCACTTTATTCTTTATTTCATTTATTCTTTTCAATACTTTAGAACTGTTCTTCGAATCCTCCCAAAAGTTTTGCTCTGTAGTTTGTTTCTCTAAAGATACTAATTCGCCTTCCAAATTATCAATGTCAAAGTGAATCACCAATCTCTTTTAATCTATTACTCAGTTCATTTAATTTCGAACTTATTTCTTGTAAATCTATCAACTTCTCACTTCCTAACTTATTTTTTAAATCCAGTCTATACGAATAATATTATAATAATTTGCAATAAAAAAGTCAAGGTCAAAACAAAAAGGTTGGATAATTCCAACCTCTCTGTGAAATTCTTTAATAGTAGGAAAATATCTTCCTGCCCCTTTTGCTGCCAATGTAAAGTCTTAGCAGCCTACGCATTCTTTCCACAACAGTTCTTATACTTCTTGCCACTTCCACATGGGCAAGGGTCATTTCTTCCGACCTTTGGCTCTGTATTAACATAAGGTGTGTGGCTCTTTTCACCTGAAGGTGCTTTTCCCTTTAGAGAAATAGTTTCTTCTTCTAAGCCTTCTCCTGTAATCTTAACAGATTCTTGTCTTGCAGGAGCTCCTTCCCTCTTTCTTGCATTCATAAGAATTTTAATAACATTTAATTGTATGTCTGCAACCATTTGGTCAAACATCTCAAATCCTTCAATTCTGTATTGTACAACAGGGTCTTTTTGAGCATAAGCACGTAGTCCAATACCGTCTTTTAACTCATCCATTGCGTCAATGTGGTCCATCCATCTCTCATCAACAATTTTAAGCATTACAACTCTTTCAAGCTCTCTTATAGTCTTCTCTCCAAAGTCCTTTTCTTTTTCTTCATATTTGCTATGAGCTTTTTTTTGTAATTCAGCTAATATTTTTTCTTTATCAGCTTTTTTGTCTTCTAATGCATCTAATTTGTTAATTCCAAATGTTGTAGCAATATCTTGAATTAGAGCCTCTTTATTAATACTGTCCTCTGTAATATACGCATCAACAATTCCTTCTGCAACACCATCTATTATCTTTGAAATACTATCTTTTAAGTTTTCGCCATCTAGCACTTGTCTTCTTTGTTTATATATAATTTCTCTTTGAAGGTTCATAACATCATCATATTTCAATACATTTTTTCTAATTGTAAAGTTACGTCCTTCAACCTTTTTCTGTGCATTCTCAACAGCTTTTGATAGCATTTTTGCTTGAATTGGCATATTTTCATCAGCACCTAAAGTGTTATATACCTTAGTTATCATGTCGCCACCAAATATTTTCATTAAATCATCATCTAGGCCAATATAGAACCTTGATTCTCCAGGGTCTCCTTGACGACCACTACGACCTCTAAGCTGATTGTCGATTCTTCTTGACTCGTGTCTTTCAGTACCAATTATTTTCAAGCCACCAACTTCAAGAACTTTCTTCTTTTCTTCTTTTATTTCTTGTTCGAATTTTTCTTCTAACTCTTTATATTTCTTTCTAGCATCCAAAATTGCTTGGTCATCAGTCTCATTAAATGCTGTTGATTGCTCAATTTGCTCAGGAGTATATCTTAGTTTTTTCATTTCTTGCTTTGCCAAGAATTCGCTATTTCCTCCAAGCATAATATCAGTACCACGACCAGCCATGTTAGTTGCTATTGTAACAGCACCATACTTACCAGCTTGTGCAACAATTGCAGCCTCTTTTTCATGAGATTTAGCATTCAACACCTCATGTGGTATGCGTTCTTTATCTAGCAATTTACTCAACTTTTCAGACTTTTCAATTGATACTGTACCAACCAAAACAGGTTGACCTTTTTCATGACTCTTTTTTATATCCTCTATTACAGCTCTAAACTTGGCGTTCTCATTTTTGTAAATTACATCAGAATTGTCTATTCTAATCATTGGCTTGTTAGTTGGTATTTCAACAACATCCAACTTATATATTTCCTCAAATTCGTCTTCTTCTGTCATAGCAGTACCAGTCATACCAGACAATTTATCATACATCCTAAAATAGTTTTGGAATGTAATTGTAGCCAATGTTTTTGACTCATCTGCAATTTTCACATGCTCTTTTGCTTCAATTGCTTGATGTAAACCATTGTTGTATCTTCTACCATACATAATACGACCTGTAAATTCGTCTACAATTAATACTTCCCCATCTTTAACAATGTAGTCTATATCTTTTTTCATAATACCATGAGCACGTAATGCCTGATTTACATTGTGTACAATCTCTGAGTTTTCTATATCGTTAAAATTCTCAAGTCCAAATTCTTCCTCTGCCTTTTTAATACCCTTTTGTGTTAATGAAGCAGACTTAGCCTTAAGGTCTACAATATAGTCATATTTTTCATTATCCTCAGCTTGCTCATAATCTTTTACATCTTCCTCCACAATAACCTTAGGTGTTAATTTTCTAACAAAATTATCTGCCTTCTTATATAAGTCTGAAGATTGTGCACCCCTACCAGAAATAATAAGTGGTGTACGAGCCTCATCAATCAAAATACTATCAATCTCATCGACAATAGCATAATTTAACTCTCTTTGAACTAGCTGCTCTTTGTAAATAACCATATTGTCTCTTAGATAATCAAAACCAAACTCATTGTTTGTACCATAAGTAACATCACAAGCATATGCTTTTTTCTTATCTTGAGGGTTCATTCCTGCAATAGCAAGCCCTACAGTCAAGCCCAAAAACTTATATACCTTTCCCATCCATTCACTATCTCTTTTAGCTAGGTAATCATTAACAGTAATAACGTGAACTCCTTTTCCAGTTAAAGCATTTAAGTATACTGGAAGTGTTGCAACCAATGTTTTACCTTCACCAGTCTTCATCTCGGCAATTCTACCTTGGTGCAAAATAATACCACCAATTAACTGAACATCAAAATGTCTCATTCCCAAAACTCTTTTTGCAGCTTCTCTTACCACTGCAAAAGCCTCTGGTAATAAGTCATCCAATGTCTCTCCCTTTTCTAATCTTCCTTTGAACTCATCTGTCTTAGCTCTTAATTCTTTATCAGACAATTTCTGCATGTCTGGTTCTAATTCATTAATTTTTTTAACTAATGGTCTAACTCTTTTTACTTCTTTTTCGCTGTATGATTTAAATAATCCCATTATATTTTCATTCCTTCCTAATGTAATAAATTTCTATCATACTATATCACTTTTTAAATAAAATCGCAACCTTTTCCGGGAAAAACTTGACATATTTTATAGTTTTTTTCATAACAATATATTAATAAAAAGTTTAAGGAGCTAAATTCATGTTTGTTTTAAATTTTAAAATTAACGGTAGTAAAACTGCCAAAATTTTCATAGGAATACTTTGTGTTATCATACTAATAGTTACAGCCTATATATGTTACAGAATAATATTCAACAATTTCTTTAAAACAAATGATAACTACTTACCTGAGGAAACTGTTTATGAGCTCACAACATCGAACTATACCAATGTACTGCAAAACGTACATAATGATATTGATACTTATGTTGGTCAAAAAATAAAATTTACTGGATATGTATATAGAATGTATGATTTTAACTCTGAGCAGTTTGTATTAGCAAGAAATATGATAGTCTCATCCGACTTTCAGTCTGTAGTTGTGGGGTTCCTATGCCATTCCGAAGTTGCCAGCAACTTTGAAGACGGCTGTTGGGTTGAAGTAGAAGGAACAATTACCAAAGGAGATTATTATGGAGAAATGCCAATTGTTGAGGTGGAAAAAATAAATGAAGTCCAAACACCAACCGATGAATACGTCTATCCTCCAGATGATAGCTTTGTAACAACGTCAACTGTATTGTAGTGATATTAGTATGTCCTACTAGGTTTTATATCTTAATATCGATGAACTCTAACATTGCAAAAATTTGCTTTTTCTCTATTTTTATGCTATACTAAAGTATATACTTTTTAAGTATACATAATTTATTTGTAGGAGGAAATTATCATGTTCGGAGGCTTCGTAGCAACACATAAGTCCAAGGAAGATTTACGACCTGACCTTCGTGAGGTAGCTCGGGAGATTAGCTTGAAGACTCAAGTCTATGTTACCCCAGCGGAATTGAAAGAAATCACTGATTTCATTCCCGACTATGTAGAAGTAGAAGGTAACCTGAATGAATTGGACTTTGACATCAACGACGATGATGTGTCCCAGAGACCATTGGATGTAGTGGAAGAATCTTATTTTTACTTCTACGCCCAAGCAAACACAACCACAGTCCTTTGCCAAGTGGTAATGGACACAGACGAACACGTAAAGTACAACGTCAAGAAGATTGAATGGTAATCTTCTCCAAAAGGAGCTCCGGTTGGAGCTCCTTTAATTTTATAGAATTACACTTATACACACTACTCCCTGTTTGAAAAAGAATTGCCTTTTGGCTAGGCGAACAAGCTAGAAAGCCGCAGGCGTGCTTGTTGCCACGCCAAAGGACTTTCGACGCGTAGTTCAACAACGCCAAAAGCAATTATCTTTCAAACAGCCTTTTATCTTTCGAGGATGGACCTAATCAACCCCTTCTCCAACAAAGTCCCATAAATATTTTTTAAAATTATCAAAATAATAGGTCCTAATAGTAACCCCCAAACTCCTATAAACTTAAAACCTGTATACATTGCAATAAGAGTAAAAATTGGATGAATTCCTATTTGTCCTGACACAATTCTTGGCTCAATAAGCTGCCTAACAATACTCATTATGCACCACAAAATAAATATACCTATTGCGAGTTTAAAATCTCCAGAAAATGCTAGAATTCCAGCCCATGGTATCATTACGGCTCCTGAGCCAAAAATTGGAAGTGCATCTACAAAAGCAATTCCGAATTGCTATTATTAGTGGAAATTGTATGTTCCAGCCCATAAAGTAAAAAATGTATAACCCAACTAAAGATATAAAGAAAGATATTAAAACTAATATAAATTCTGCTTTTAAATATCCTCCAAGTGATTTAACAATAGCCTTTAGATGTACACCTATCCTTTTTACCCATGTTTCTGGCAAATGATGCTCCATTTGGTCAATCATGTAAATTTTATCAACACACATAAAATAAAGTGCAATCAGTGCAATACCTGTGTAAACTCCAATTGTTGGGACTGAAGTTATAAATTGAATTACTTTTGTTAAAGCTCCTTTTGCCCATTCTGTGATTGTATCTAGAAACTCTAAACCAGAATTCTGAATTACATTCATTACATCCTGTGGAATATTTATTTTGCTTAAATCTATTCTTGAAACAATATCTTGAAAAATGCCGTACCCCATATCAATATACGAATTAATATTTTGAAGTAAATTACTTGTTTCTGCAATAAGAGTAGTAATTCCCCAAACAAGCAGACCAGCAATAATTGCAATTGCAATAATAAACACAATTATTGAACTTACTTTTCTTGTAAGCTTCGCCTTTCTCATAATAAATCTGATTATCGGCTCAAGCATTAAAGAAAGAATAAAGGCAATCAAAAAAGGCATGTAAAAAACAGCTAGCTTAAATGCCAAGTATACGCCAACTATGCTAACAGCTAAAATAATAATGTTTTTTATTACCTTGTGCCAATAATTCATGTCTATTACCATATGTATCTCCTTTACAACTTGTCCTAATTATATTTTATGCAATTTGTAAAGTTTTTATACATAAACAAACACTATGATTTTTGTATTGTACTTTCTTACAGCGTTCGTAAACTTAAAACCGAACAACAGCGGACTTTCTTATACATTTTCTCTGCTTATAGAATTGTAAAGTCCGCATTATTGTTCGTTGCCACATTATGTGCAAATATTTGAGCATAGCAATCTTGATGTTGAAAAAACAGTTTTCCTTTTGTTTATAATTTTTAGTTAATACAACTATAGGTTCTACTCGGCATTCTTTTTATCGCAACCACATATATTTTCTAATGTCTCACATACCTCGTTTGTATTAACTTGCTTATTTGCAGCCAAGTCACCCAAAGTTAAAATACCAACAATTTTGTTGTTTTCCATAACAGGAATTCTTCTTATTTGGTTATTTCCCATAACCTTTTCTGCTTCAGTCACATTAGTTTCTGGCGAACACCAAGTTACATTACATGTCATAATATCGCTGACAGGAGTGTTCTTTATTTCCTTTCCACAACCTACGGTTCTCAAAAGAATATCTCTATCAGTTATAAGTCCAACTATCTTATTTGAATTATCGCAAACTGGTAGACAACCAATATGATTTTCACACATTAATTTTGCACACTCCTCTGTAGAACAATCTGGCTTTACAAAAACCACTTCTTTACACATACAATCTTTAACTTTCATGGGAACCTCCTAAATTTAATTATAACGATATTTTAAAAATATCATTATTTATTATTGTCAAAAAAAATAAAGATATGCAAATTAAAATTGCATATCTTTGAAAATTGTTCCATTGTTGCCTACATAATTTTACCATAAATGTTAAATCTTTCATAAAATTATATCTACCATATCTTTAAACCAAACATTTACATGTCACCATAAATCTCTCTTGGTCTCATCGGTGGTCTAGGATTAGGCCCTGGCCCTCCTGGAAACGGTGGCCTTGGACCTGGCCCCGGTCCTCCCGGAAACGGCGGTCTTGGACGAGGCGGTCTAAAATTTCCACCTAATAATTGATTTAAAATAAGTATCCTTATCAAATCTTGTAAAGTTCTATTTCGTCTAAATTGCCTATGCTCTCTATCTTCTATTCTGCCATCTTCTCTATTTTGTCTATTCTCTCTTATTCTTTTTGGTTCTTCATTATTCCTTGGTGTATTTTTCGCACTTGACGTCCTATTTTCTACTTTATCCTTTTTCTCCTCTGGAAGATTTACCCTAACATTTACAGTATCCATCTCACTCATACTAGGCTCATTTTCCAAGTTTAAATATATTTCTTCAGTCATTTGGTCTATCAGCTCTCGCGTGATTGGCTTGGTATTCGCCTCACAAATCTTGCAAACCATTGGGTTAACTATCTTGTATATTTCTGGATATAGCTCTAATATCTCGCTACTATATCTAGGTGACTGCGTAATATACTCATATTGCATGTTTAAATCATTGCTGTATGTATTTTGCGCTTGAGTAGGATAACCTAATATACTTCTAATATAGTCTTCATAATTTTGATAATACATATTATACCTCCTTAAACTTTGTATATAATATGTACTCATTCGCAAAAATGTGAAAACTACATTATTCCAAATTATTAACTAATTCCTTAAACTTTTCTCCTCGTTCCTCAAAGTTTTTAAACATATCAAAACTTGCACTTGCAGGCGAAAATAACACAACTTCTCCCGGCGCTGCATATTTTCTTGCCCTATCTACACACTGCTTCAAATTTTGGCAATGATATACCGGGAAAACAATATCCGTATCAACTATTTCCTGCATAAGGGCATCATATATTTTTCTCGATGTTGCGCCAAAAAGAATTAATTTACTAACCTTTTTCAAAATAGGTTTTGCCAAAGGAGTGTAATCTAAATTCTTGTCATATCCACCTGCAATTAGAACAATCTTCTCTTTAAAAGAATTAAGACCCGCAATAGTCCTTGTAGGGCTAGTTCCAATAGAATCGTTATACCATTTAACACCATCAATCTCTCTCACAAACTCTAATCTATGCTCAACTCCTTTAAATTCGCAAATTGCTTTTGCTTGAATTTGGCTATCTACCAAGCCTGATGTTGCTGCAATTGCTGCGCATATATTTTCGTAATTATGAACTCCCCTCAAGTGAATATCTTTCACATCCAAAATATGCTTTCTTACGCCATCTTCGCACTCTTTAATAATGCCCTTATCACAAATAACGCCATCTTCAAGCTTCTTCTTCCTGCTGAAAAATTCAACCTTTCCAGGAGCTTCTTTAGCTAAATCTCTTGTTATATCATTATCATAATTTAATACAACTTTACAGTCCTTATCTTGATATTCAAATATTGTCTTTTTAGCTTCTATGTACTCCTTATATGAACCGTGTTTATCCAAGTGATTTGGTGAAATGTTTGTAATTACAGATATATCAGGACTAATCTCCATCCCCATTAATTGAAAACTACTTAATTCTAAAACAACAATGTCATCCTCTTTGAAGTCCTTAACCTGCGTAAAAAGCGGGATACCAATGTTTCCTCCTAAATGACAATTATATCCTCCTGCCTTTAAAATCTCATATATTAAAGTTGTAGTTGTAGTCTTTCCATCACTTCCAGTAACACCAATAATTTTGCAAGGGCACACATTCATAAGCATTTCAATCTCAGATGTAACTATTGCTCCCCTCTTTTGCTCTGACTTTAATTGCAACGTTGTTGGAAGGCAACTAGGAGAACGGAATATAATATTAAAGCCCCTTAAAAAATGTAATGCATTCTTTCCAGTAACCAAATCAAAACCATAGTTTCTAATTTTCTCAATTATATCTTGGTCAATTTTTGCCTCATCTCTCTCATCAAACGCTGTAACACGTGCATCTAAATTATGTAAATAATCAATTAAAGGGATATTGCTTACTCCAAGACCTATAACTGCAACTCTCTTTCCCTTAACATTGTTCTCAAAAGCTTTTAACTTTAAATTTTCCATCTATTTTAACCTCCATACATTCTTTCATATTTTCCTGTTTTTGGGGACGGAGCAAAAAAACAGGAATCACAAAACAACTCTATATTTCTATAAACTTTAAAACCTTTAATGCAGACTCCTCTGCACTTTTACAATCAGTCACATCAACTTTTATTGTTTGCTCATATATCTTATAATATCCAGCCGCTTTTTGCAACTTGTCCCTTTTTTCAATATTATCCTTAGTTCCATCATAATTAGCATCATTGCCATACTGATGCATTTTTCGCTGTATTCTTTCTTCAAGCGAAGCCTCTATAAAAAAGTGATAATCTAGCTTCGGATAAATCTGCATTAAATCTCTACCAGACACAATCACATTAAATTTTTCTTTATAGCCATCAATCAATTTTCTTGCAAACTCATAAAAAGCTTGGTTGTTTGCATTTTTTCCCGCCATAGAAACAGCCAACGAATTTTCTTCAGACTGCAATTTGGCTTCATCAAGCTTTACACCGTTTGCATAAACAACCGTCTCCCTATTTTCAATTTTAAATTCAATTTTTAATAATTCCATTACATTTTTTATATCAACATTCTTAATATTGTCAGTTAGATTGTTCAAATCAATCTTACCAGAAGAATTCATTAATGCGTATACAATTCCTCTGTATAAATTTCCTCCATGTAAAATAATGCTGTTTGGTATATGTTTCAAAAGTTCTCTACATATAGAAGTTTTGCCACTTCCAACTAAACCTTCAATTCCTATTACAATATTACTACTCATACTTAATTTGCACGGCTTTATTTTAAGCCCATGCACTCCTTTCATTTTTATTGAATACCTTACCTTTTGCTATCTGCAAAGCTATTATACCATAGATAATTCGCTGGTGCAATGGAGCTGAAGAATTTTACATAGAAAAAAGCGACCAATTGTAATATTTCTGTAATATTTTCTAGCATAGCTTGCAAGTTAGGGACACGTCTTTTCTTGCAAGTTTTGCATCATCACAGTTGATGAACATTTAAAGTTCACAAAATATTTACATAAAACCATAGTAATATTTTTAAATTCATGATATACTAATTACACACAAAATTTAGAAAGGAGCTACTATATGTCACCTGTAAGAGAAAAATTCATTAAAGTTGTTGAGTCTTTACCTTATGACATTGACCAAGAAATTTTTAAACGAAGTACGAAAGAAATTTTGGAAGATGTAGCAAAAAAATATATTGACACTTATGGTATGGATGACTTATCCGAGAATGACAAAGAATGTATAAGGTCATTAATTGAAACTGAAATTTAGTTAAAGAAAGGTGGTAATTTTATGAGCGAAACTCAAGAAAATATTTCAATTGAAAAGATTAGTAAATTATTAGAAAATGATAAGACTGATGACGGTACATTTTCTGGCTCGTTGTACAATTTATACGTACTTATTAAAATAGCAAAAGGAGTTGCAGACATAAACCATGGAAATGGAATGACATTAGAAGAATCAAGAGAAAGGATGATGCGAAAGTATGAGAATTATAATACAAAGTACGGCTCATAATTCCATTGATAGCCTGTTTGATTATTTATCTAATTATTCAATCAAAAATGCTATAGATACTATCGAAGAAATTTATTCTCGAATCTATAATTTGGAGTTCTTCCCTTATATTGGGAGAGAAATTCCAGAAATTGCGGATGGACGCTTTCGTGAATTGATATATCGTAAGACCAGGCAATCTACTTATAGAATTATGTATTATATATCTAAAAAGACAAACGTTCTTTATGTTTTCGAAATTGTTAATTGTAAACAAGATTTTTATAGGATTCTAAAACTACATAATTATTTCAAAAATTATTATAATCTATGAATAAAACTCCATTAATGTATTTTATATGTGTCCCCAAAACGAAAAAAATTTCGCTGTGAGACCTGTCCCCAAAACGAAATTTTTTTTATAAAATAAAGAATGTATATTTTTTTAAAATTTGTACATACTCATATTAAGATTGGAGGTGCTTCAATATGGCAGAAAATAATAATTCAAAAAAGAACAACAAGAAAAATAATGGAAAACAAAACGAAAACAACAATAAATAAGTTGTTTCGTAAAGGTTATTTTGGGTCAAAACATGTAAATGTCCGCATTGTGGCAATCACTAAGCGGACATTTACTTTTAAACTGTTTTTTGCCTCCGTCCCCAAAAACAGCTCCGTGTTATTACTGCTTTTCCAGATATTTCTTCAAAAATTTTCCTGTATAACTTCTATCATTTTTTACAATTTGTTCTGGTGAGCCAACTGCAACTATCTCTCCACCACCGTCTCCGCCTTCTGGTCCTAAGTCTATTATGTAATCAGCTGTTTTTATCAAGTCTAAATTATGCTCAATTACAATTATGCTATTTCCTGTGTCTACTAATCTTTGCAAAATATCAACCAATCTGTGTACGTCTGCTATATGAAGTCCAGTAGTAGGCTCATCTAAGATGTATAATGTTTTTCCAGTTGCTTTTTTAGATAGTTCGGTAGCAAGCTTTATACGTTGTGCTTCTCCTCCTGAAAGAGTTGTAGAAGGTTGTCCAAGTTTAATATATCCTAATCCCACGTCATATAGTGTTTGGATTTTGTTTTTTATTCTAGGTAAATTCTTAAAGAATTCCAATGCTTCTTCTACAGTCATGTCAAGCACATCAGATATTGTCTTTCCTTTATATTTTACTTCTAAAGTTTCTTTGTTGTATCTTTTTCCTTTACATACTTCACAAGGTACATAGATATCTGGTAAAAAGTGCATTTCTATCTTAAGAATTCCATCTCCATTGCAAGCCTCACATCTTC
>CALXSA010000006.1 GCA_944390995.1 uncultured Clostridia bacterium | reverse complement strand
AATTGCTAAATGATGCACGATTACATAATGATTATAAACGGAAGAAAGGTGATGAAGTTTTTGCAGTTTGACATTATGAAGTACATATAAAAAAAAAAAAAAAAGGATATAAGGCAAGAGGAAATTTATATAGTTTTTAAGAAAGATAATGCACTAGACCTGAATTTTCTGAAGATATTTATAGAAAGTTTTAGAATGACGAATGTAGTAACAAATGATATAAGCAGACTAAAAAATGTACAAGACAATTTGCTGTATAATGATAATATTTTAATTGCGGTTTCAAACAACAAGAAAAAGGCGCTAAAAAGAGCAAAATATATTTTGAATGTAAACCTAACAAAAGAGGAGTTGGAAAAGTACAAGATAAATAGAGAAGCGGTTATTGTAAATATAAAAGAAGATGTGCACTATGACGATATAAGCTTTGCAGGAATAAATGTGAAATATTTGGAGATTGAATTGCCAGATGAATATTTAGAGAGGTTTGAAAGTCTAGGCACGAAATTCGACAATGTAAAGCTATATGAAAGTGTGCTCCTAAAAGAAGGAATGGACAAGAGAAAGGTGGAAGAAGTACAGGAGAGAATAAAGAACGACGAGGTTAGAATAACTGCATTGATTGGCAACAATGGGGTTTTAGACTTAACGAAGTAACGAGACCTGTCCCTAAAACGAAATTTTTTTCGCTGTGAGACCTGTCCCCAAAACGAAAAAATATTTTCCAAAAACCCTTGCATTTGGCAAAAAAATGCAGTATAATAATAAAGGCATAATTAAGAAGGAGAGTGGAAGCAAATTCCACTCTCTAGTCGTAATAAAACAAAAAAGGAGTGCATATGGCAAATATAGAGGAAAGAGTGGAAACTCTAATACAAGGCAAAGTGCAGGAGCTAGGCTATAGCTTGTATGATGTGCAGTATGCGAAAGAGGGGCAGAGCTATTACCTTCGCATTTTTATAGAAAAGCCGAATGATACAATCAGTTTGGATGACTGCGAAAAGGTAAACAATGCAGTAAACGAGCTTTTGGATAAGGCGGACTACATCAAAGAGCAGTATTTCTTAGAAATATCTTCAACTGGTGTTGAGAAGCTTTTGAGGAAGGACAAGCATTTGGAAGATAACATTGGAAACGAGGTTAGAGTAAGCTTGTTTAAGTCTGTTGAGCTAGACAAGGTGAAACACAAAGAGATTGTGGGTGTTTTAAAAGGCTTTGACGAGAACGAGGTTGTGTTAGAACTGGAAAGTGGAGAAATAGGTATTGATAGAAAGAATGTTTCTCAAATAAAAACTGTATATAACTGGGATGAATAACCAAAATAAATTCTAAGAGGAGGAGTAAATAAAATGAAAAAAAGTGCTAAAACAAATATTCAAGCAATTGATAGCAATGAATTAATTATAGCAATGGATGAGCTAGAGAAGGAAAAAGGAATTAAGAAAGATTACTTATTAGAGGCTATTGAAACAGCTTTGGTGACAGCATATAAGAGGAATTTTGATTCTGCTGAAAATGTGAAAATAACTATGGATAGCGAAACTGGTGAAATTCATGTTTATGCAGAAAAAGATGTTGTAGAAAAGCCAGAAGATGTTGAAAATAGCAAGTTACAAATTTGCTTGGATGATGCTAGAAAGATAAATAAAAAATTAGAAGTTGGAGACAAGGCAGAAATTGAACAAGTGCCTAAGAATTTTGGTAGAATAGCTGCTCAAACGGCTAAACAAGTTATTGTGCAAAAAATTAGAGAGGCTTCAAGGAATTATTTATTTGACGAGTTCAATGAGAGAAAGGGCGAAATTGTTTCTGGTATAGTTCAAAAGGCAGATGGCAGAACTGTTGTGCTAGATTTAGGAAAGCTTGAGGGAATAATGCCTGTAAAAGAGCAAATACCTACAGAGCACTACAAAGTAAACGACAAAATAAGGGCGTATATACTAGAGGTTGAAAGAGGCTTAAAGGGTAGACCACAAGTTATTGTGTCAAGGGCGCATGTTGATTTCGTAAGAAAATTGTTTGAGCTTGAAATTCCAGAGATATACGAGGGTGTAATTGAGATTAAAAGCGTTTCAAGAGACCCAGGAAATAGATGCAAAGTTGCTGTATACTCTCCAAATGAGAATATTGACCCAGTTGGTTCTTGTGTTGGACAAAAGGGAATTCGTATACAAAACATTATAAATGAGCTAAATGGTGAGAAAATTGATGTTATAGAATGGTCTGAAGACCCAGCAATTTTTATATCAGCAGCATTGCTTCCGGCAGAGGTTATGGCGGTTGATGTTAAGCCAGAAGAAAAGTTTGCGCAAGTAATTGTAAGGGATGACCAATTATCACTTGCAATTGGTAAGGCAGGTCAAAATGCTAGACTTGCAGCGAAACTTACAAATTGGAAGATTGATATTAAGAGCGAGTCACAATTTAGGGAGATGCTTGCTAATATCGATAATGAACCAAATGAAGAAATGCCAGAAGAAGCTGAAAATACTGATGAATAATATGGAACAAGCTGAATACAATAAGAAGGAGAGAGTGTAAGGTTGAAAAGTTTACCGCAGAGGACTTGCATGGGATGTAATTCTCAAAAAAACAAAAATGAACTTATTAGAATAGTAAAAAATAAAGAAGGCATAATAAGCATAGACAGAACCCGGCAAAGCGCAGGGCAGGGGCGCATATATTTGCGATAATGTGGAATGCCTTGAAAAGGTTATTAAGTCAAAAAGGCTTGAAAGGACACTTAATACAAAAATATCAGATGAAATTTATGAAAAGCTAAGAGGTGTAATTATTGATAGAAAGTAGAATATGTGGCTTGCTAGGGCTGGCAACTCGTGCAGGGCAAACTGTTTTTGGGACAGAAGCATGCAATAAAGCGATAGAAAAAAATAGCGTAAAGCTAATTATTGTTGCAACAGATGCTTCAGAAAGGACGAAAATGAATTTTAATAATATTTGTAACAGCAAAAAGATACCTATATTGGAAATACTAACTATAGACGAGATTAGCAAAGCTATAGGGAAGCAAAACAAAGCAGTTATAGGAGTAAAAAACTTGAATTTTTCTAATGAGATTATGAAAATTAATAATGGGGGTGAAGCTATTGGGTAAGATTAAAATACATGAAATAGCAAAAGAAGTAGGTTTGACGAGCAAAGAAATTATAAAAATAGCAAACGATTTAGGAATAGGAGTAACAAGTCATTTGAGTGCTGTTGACGATAGCCAAGCAGAGCAAATTAAACAAAAAGCTAGAGATGGCTCTACAAGCGATGCAAAAAAAGCGTCAAACGATAATGCTGAAAAAAAGACAGAAGCTGCTGCTAAGACAGAGGAAACTAAAAAGGCTGGCAGCAACTCAGATAAAAAAGACAATGCTAGCAATCGTTCAGATAAAAAAGCGCAAGCTACTTCTAAGAAGAAACAAGCTGAAGCTCCTGTTATTATAAGAAGGGAAGTTATATTTTCTGAGGAAGAAAGCAAATCGCAGAGTGGCAACAAATCTCAGTCTGGAGGCAAGAGAGATGTAGGTTTTGTGGAGAGAACAAACAAAAATGACTATAATATTGTTTACAGAAACAAACAAACAAAGCCTCTTACTGTTAGCGAGTTATTTGGCTTAAAACCAAAGGAAACTAAAACTGAGCCTGTTCAGCCAAAAGAGGAGGTTCCTGAGAAAAAAGAGCAAGAGAAAGAAGTTGCTGAGGAAAAAGCAGAGGTTAAAGCAGAAGAAAAAGTACAGGAGCAAAAAGAGAATAAGTCTCAAAACAAGAATTCTGACAACAAGAATAATTTTAACAAAAACAACAATTTTAGAAATAATAAAAATAACAACTTTAGAAACAACAATAATGAAAGAAACCAAAACGGCAGAAACAATCAATTTGGAAATAGAAATGGTCAAGGAAATAATAGAAACAATCAAGGCGGCAGATTTAATAACAATAATAATAGAAGGCCACTTGATGAAAAAAGCATTGACAAAAATATTAAAAACATCATGACAAATGAAGTTGCTGAGAAGGAAGTTCAAAGAGATTATAACAAGGCTATTGATAAGCAAAAGAATAACAATAGGTTTGAAGACAAGAACAACAAAAAGGCGAATAAATCTAGAAGAAATAGCCAGTTTGAGCAATTTGATAGCGGTAAGCTAAAAGACTTAAAACAAGTTGATAGATTGTCAAATATGTTCTCAGAGCAGGATGGCGGAATGTATGATTATTATGACCTAACCACTGCAAGAGGAAAGAAAAACAAGAAGAAATCTCCAAAAGTTACAGAGGAGAGAAAGCAAAAAATATTTGAGCTTAAGGAAATTACTATTCCAGAGAATATCACAGTAAAAGACTTGGCTCAAGAGATGAAAAAGACAACAGCAGAGGTAATAAAAAAGCTATTCGCACTTGGCATAATGGCAACAATCAACAACACAATTGACTTCGATACAGCATATTTGGTTGCAAGTGAATATGGAATTACGGCTAACAAAAAGGTTGAGGTAAAAGAAGAAGACATATTATTTGATGAAACAGAAGATTCACCAGATGAGCTAAAACCAAGACCACCAGTTGTGGTTGTAATGGGACATGTAGACCATGGTAAAACTTCTTTGCTAGATGCAATTAGAAGCACTAATGTAATTGAAGGAGAAGCAGGCGGAATTACGCAGCACATAGGTGCTTACATGGTAAATATAAATGGTAGAGAAATCACATTCTTAGACACACCAGGACACGAGGCGTTTACAAGCATGAGAGCTAGAGGTGCTCAAATTACAGATATTGCAATACTTGTTGTTGCAGCAGATGATGGTGTAATGCCTCAAACAGTAGAAGCTATAAACCATGCTAAAGCAGCAGAAATACCAATTATTGTTGCTGTAAACAAAATAGACTTACCAGGCGCAAATGTTGATAAAATCAAGCAAGAGTTAATGGAATATGAATTAGTACCAGAAGAATGGGGCGGAGACACAATATTTGTTCCAATCTCTGCGAAAAAACATATTAATATAGAAAACTTGCTTGAAATGGTAATCTTAGTGGCAGATGTTAAAGAGTTAAAAGCAAACCCTAATAAACAAGCAAAGGGTACAGTAATAGAGGCAAGACTTGATAAGGCAAAAGGTCCAATAGCATCAATGTTGGTTCAAAGAGGTACGCTAGATGTTGGAGACACAATAGTAATGGGAACATCAATTGGTAGAATTAGGGCAATGCGTAATGACAAGGGACAGAAAATTAAAAAAGCTGGACCTTCAACACCAGTTGAAATAATGGGACTAACAAATGTGCCACAAGCAGGCGATACTTTCTATGAAGTAAAAGATGAAAAAATGGCTAAACACTTGATAGAAAGAAGAAAACGCCAAGAAAGAGAACAAGAATTAGCAGAGCAAAGCAAGGTGACATTAAGCAATCTATTTGAAAAAATGGAAAGCGAAAACCTAAAACAATTAGACATAATTGTAAAAGCAGATGTACAAGGAACAGCGCAGGCTCTAAAACAATCGCTTGAAAAATTGTCTAATGAAGAAGTAAGAGTAAAAGTAATTCACTCAGCAGTCGGAGCAGTTACAGAGTCAGACGTGCAACTTGCAAAAGCAGCAAAAGCAATAATTATAGCATTTAATGTACGTCCTGGAACAACTGCAAAAGACATGGCAGAGAAAGACAGTGTGGAAATAAAACAATACTCAGTAATATACAATGCAATAGAAGACGTTGAAGCAGCAATGAAAGGAATGCTTGCACCAGTTTATGAGGAAAAAGTAATAGGAAACGTAGAAGTAAGGCAAACATTTAAAGTATCAAGCATTGGAACAATTGCAGGTGGATACGTACTAGACGGAAAAGTAGAAAGAAATGCAGGCGTAAGGGTAATACGTGATAATGTAGTAATACATGAAGGAAAACTTGCATCACTAAAACGTTTCAAAGATGACGTGAAAGAAGTAACAAAAGGATTTGAATGCGGTATGCAAATTGAAAAATACAACGACCTTAAAGAGGGAGATGTTATAGAGGTTTATATTATGGAGGAAGTCAAGAGATAAGTGCATTTTGAAGATAATTGTTTTTGGCGTTGTTAAACATTGCTAAAGGAGGTAAGGGAACAAATGGCAAAGAATGAAGCTAGATTAAATAGAATAGATGAGGAGCTGAAAAAAGAGCTTAGCCAGGTGCTAAATTATGAGCTGAAAAACCCGAATGTTACAGGGATGCTTAGTGTTACAAAGGTTAAGATAACTCCTGATTTTAAGTACGCTAAGGTTTATGTTAGTATTCTAAATTCAAAGAACATAAAAAAGACCATGGAGGGGTTAAAAGAATCATCAGGGTTTATTAGGTCTAGGCTTGCAAAGACTGTAAATTTAAGAATAACGCCTGAGCTTACTTTTGAGATTGATGATTCAATAGAATATGGCGCAAAGATTGATTCAATATTAAAGGAACTAAATACTAATAAAGATAATCAAAACAATAATGAAGATGAGGGGAAGTCTGAGTAGAGGCTACAACTTGCAGATACTTCAAAAGTGCCCCACAAGGAAAGGAAGAAAAAATGAGTACATTAGATAACATTTTAGAAGAAATTAACAAGGCTGAATCAATAGTTATATTAACACATGAAAACCCAGATGGAGACGCAATGGGAACAGGTTTGGCTTTATACAATGCTTTAAAGCAAATAGGAAAAAAGCCAGATATAATAATACCTGACTATCCACGCAATTTCGCGTTTCTACCTGGAACGGACGAAATAAAGAAGGAGTCAGATGTTGCAAAATACGATTTGGCAATAGCTGTCGATTGTGCTACAATCAAAATGCTTAATGGCTTTGTGAAATATTTTGAAGATGCGAAAGTCAAAGTTTCAATTGACCACCACAGCACAAATACTATGTTTGGAGATATTAACTATGTTAGCCCAGATGCGCCAGCATGTGCACAAATTCTTTTAGTAGTGCTAGAGTATTTCAAAGTTGAAATTACACAAGATATTGGAACATGTATTTTAACCGGAATAATTACAGACACAGGCGGTTTCAAATATTCTGGAGTTACTGCTGAGACATTTGAATTTGTGGCATGGCTACTAAATAAAGGAATAAATGTTTCAAAAATATATAGAAAAGTGTTGCAAACTAGAACTAGGTCAAATTTTGAATTAGGAAGAATTGCAGCAAATAGATTAGAGTTTTTCGAAGACGGAAAAATTGCATATACATACATAACGCTAGAAGATATTCAAAAAGTGAATGCTGAAAGCGGAGACCAAGAGGGGATAGTCGAAACTGGTAGAGACATAGAAGGCGTAGAGGTTTCGGTATTTATCCGCGAGACAGAAAAAGGCTGCAAAATTTCTATGAGGTCAAACGAATATGTTAATGTATCGGATGTTTGCCTATTATTAGGCGGAGGTGGTCATGCTCATGCAGCAGGAGCGTCAATGCAATGCACAGTTGACCAAGCAAAGGAGAAGATACTAATGCAACTTAAGGCAGTGTTAAAGTAGGAAGGAAAGCTATAAAATGGATGGAGTAATTTTAATAAATAAAGAAAAAGGCTGCACTTCACATGATGTAGTAAGCAAAGTGAAGTATTTATTAAATGAAAAAGTTGGACATACAGGAACATTAGACCCGAACGCAACGGGTCTTTTGCCGATTTTGGTTGGGCAAGGCACAAAGCTTTCATATTACTTAATTAACCACGACAAAGAATATGAGGTAACATTAAAATTAGGCATAAAAACCGACACAGCAGACGCTGAAGGGAAGACAATTGTAGAACAAAATGTGGATAAAGCAATGCTGGATAAGGCTGAAATTGAAAAAGTGCTAAGCTCATTTGTAGGGAAACAAAAGCAAGTCCCACCAATGTATTCAGCGATTAAAGTTAATGGAAAAAAATTGTATGAATATGCAAGAAAAAACATTAATGTGGAAATACAGCCAAGAGAAATTGAGATTTATACAATAGAGCTAAACGAAATAAATGAGGAAAAACATGAAATAAAGTTTGTTGTAGAATGTTCGAAAGGTACATACATCAGGTCTTTGTGCGAAGACATTGCAGAAAAACTCGGCACAGTAGGATATATGAAAGAGCTAAACAGAACCAAAGTTGGCATGTTTGATATTAAAGATAGCATAAAAATAGGAGAGCTAGAGGAAAACAAAGAAAATACAGAGTTTTTAAAACAACACATTATTTCAGTAGAAGACCTATTTATTAAGCTATACGGCGAGGAGAACAAAGTAACACTAAATGAAAAGAAACTAGGGCACTTCCTAAACGGAGTGCGCCTAACCTTCGACTTACCGGACGGAGAATACAGAGTATACAACGAAGCGGGAGCCTTCATAGGAACCGGAAGCGTACGAAACAAATTGCTAAAAAGAGAAATCGTGGGCTGAATTTCGTTTTGGGGACACATCTCGAAAGAAGTTTGCAAATTTTTGCAATGTTAGACGTGTCCCTACCTTGCAAGGAAAGAAAAAAATTCAAAAAAACCTTTATTTACGGAGCAACATTTGGTATAATATAGTAAATGAACGAATTAACAGAAACAAAAGTTAAAACAGATGTGGATAATGTGCAGTAGTTTATAGAAGGTCAGGGCGTCCACATGCAGAAGGGAGCGATTAATATGATAGTAGATAAAAAGGGAAAAATTTTTGAAGATAGAAGGAAAAATAAAGATGACAGGAGGAAGAATACTGTAGACAGCAAAGGCGGAAGAAGAAAGATTACAAGAAGGCAGGAGAATAACAAAATAAGGGGCAAGTCTTAAGCATTTGCAAGCTTTTGACATGAGTTAGAATGTAGTTATTTTATATGGAGTTTAAATTATAAGAAAAGTGGCTTCGCCACATGTGCGTTTTGCTTCGCAAATACGCACGGCCCAAGGTAGCCTAACCTTGTTGTATAGCAAAAATTTGACGATTTTTCCTATGCAATACAAAACTGACAGAAAATAGGAAAAACTATTTTCTGTCAGTTTTGTTGATTAATGGAAGATACTAATTATACTCAATTAGCAACATCCGTTTCTACCACCACCGCAACAGCAGCAGATTAATATTAATAGTATAATTATCCAAATGCAGTCATCACCAAAACCGAAACCGCATCCACATCCTCTATTCTCTGGCATCTGAATTTCCCCCCTTTCAAATTAAGCAATGTTAATGTAAGATTAGCAACCACAAGGAGCGTTGCATCCGTTACTACAACAGTTGTTACCTCCGCAACAGAAAAGTAGCAAGAATAGGATTATGAACCAAAGAAGCTCACTATTATTACAACAACAGTTTCCCATTTCTTTACCTCCTTTTAAACTTTATAATGCTCTGTAAGTTCTTTCGTATGGTATATATTATTCAAAAACCAAAAAAGGGTTACAGCTGGGAAAATAAATTTCAGGTTTTGAACAGGTTACGTATTTTAATTTGATAAAGTGAGAATTTTAGTGCATCTGCAATTCGATAGAAGTTCAAAAAAAGTTTGCTTAATTTGGATATATGTGTTATAATTAATGTGATTGATAATGCAATTCACAGCTAAAGCAAAAAATTCCGCTCCATCTTGCTGGTACACATATTTTGTCCGCTCCAAGCATTCACAGTATGTGTCCCACGTGGAGCTACTTAATAAGAAATGAAATGAAATAAAAGAATATTATGGGGGAATTTTTATGAAAGGAAAAGTAATAAAATTCGTAGCATTTTTACTTATAGTAGTTTTAGTAGTGGCATGTGCAGCACCAATTGCAAATGCGGGGCTTGTATCTAATGCTCAAGGTGAGAGTGGACCAAGACCAGATCCACCAACGCCAAACAATTCACCACAAACTAAACCTAGCAATCCTAGTACACCGTCCACAGAGAGTGGACCTAAGAAAACTACAATAACACATATGAGAACAATTAGTGGTAAAGTTTATGAGGCTGTAGGACAGAAAATAGGTGAAGGCAAGCCAGATGGTACTGCATCAAATTCAACAATAGATGGTCGACCAGTAGAAGGTGTTATTGTTAATTTGCGTAGTGGGGGAGAAGACGGAGAAATTAAATATCATACGATTACTGGACCTGATGGAAGTTATTCATTCTCACCTGAAGCTGGTACATATACAGTTGAATTTAGATATGGAGATATAAATAGTGACAAAATAGACAAAAACAATATTAACTTAATGAGGAATGTTTTGAAATATAACGGGCATGATTATATAACAATTTTAACTCCTAAAGAACAAAAATACGAATACGAGAGTACCCAACAGATAGAGATTATAAATAGTGGTAAGGGGTGTGCACAAGTTTTCCTAGCAGTTGACTGTTCAGCAGTTATGCGTAGCACAATGGTTGAAGTAAATGGAAAAACTCAGTCGAGATTGGAAGTTGCAGTAGATGCGGCAAGAAGATTGATTGATGAGCTTATTGATAGTGGAGAAAATATTTATATAGGACTTGTATTTTTCTCTGGTACTAACTATAGAGCAGTTTCATTAACAAAAAATAAAGCAGACTTAAATAAGGCTTTAGATGAGATTGTTTCAAATAATTGGCAGACACATAACACAGATATTGAGGCCGCATTACAAACTGTAATGGAATCATATTATAATAATGATGAACTAAATTCAAATAGATATTTGGCAATACTAACAGATGGTGTGCCAACAAAGGCTGGAGACGTTGAAACGTTTTCTGATATGAGTGCATCGGAAATTATGAGTACATTAGAGCAAATTAAGCAAATGACAAAAGAAAAAATAAGTGAAGTAACAGACAGTGGAGTAAAGCTTTTCTCTTTGATTGTAGAGGGCGAAGAAGATGAGGTTGCATGGGCAGAAGATATTTTTGGAGAACCTGCTTCGGATATTTATACAAGTGCTAAAGATGGTACAGAATTGATTCAAGCAATTTACAACGACTTGCAGGAATATATTTTATCTACAACAGAGGTAAAGGAATGGACATCAGAATATAAGGTGTTAGCAGGATATGAAGATGCAGATAGAAGAAAAGAAGTTGACGACAACTTTAAGGACAAGTTTACATATGATAATACAATAATGTTTAAGCAAATTGATAGCTATAATGCGACAGAGGAAGACAAAGCATTAGCTAGTGACTTAAGCGAAAAAACTTGGATGAGGGTTGTTGGAGGTACATATACAATAGATGAACCAGTGCCAAATCCTTCTAGGATAGAAAAAAAGAACGATGAAGGTGAGGTTATTGAAATTATAGAACACGTTGCAAGTGGATATTATAACCAAAACGTAATATTAGCGCAAAGGCCGGCAATATCACTTGTAACACAAACAACCACAACAGGTTTGGAAGTTACTCTGGCAGACCATAGTGTACTAACACAGCAAACAGCAGAGGTTGGCTCAGATTTACCACTTATATTCTACATGGATGACGAAATTGCACATGGTGCTACGGTAAAACTTGAATATACAATAAGAGTAAAGAACGACTCAAGTATACAATGTAATTACCTAGAGTTAATTAATTATCCACCAGCTGGTTTCATATTCGCACAGGATACAACGCATATTACCGAGGCAAAAACAAACAGAGATTATGGCTGGGAGCAGGTTTCATTGCAAGAGCTTTTAAACAACAATTTAATATCTCAGGGAACTTACGATAAATATAGTACGCGAGACGCCTTGAAGCTGACACTGGATAATAACGGACAAGGTGCAAATGGTTTCTACATACCACCTGGTGGGGAGTATGACATAAAAATTACTGTAACAAAAGTAATAAGTAGTTTAAACAACTTGGAAGTTCCACTTGAGAATGTAAGCGAAGTATTAGCGTATAAAGATAGTGCTAACAGAAGAATGGCATATTTGAATAATGAAAATGGCTTGACAGCAGATGGAAGCAGTGGGGCAACTACTGTAAGTGCAACTAACATACAGAGTACAAACAATTCGCAATTAGTTGGTGTATACCCTGGTGATAGCACAGACAAGGACTTTTCAATAACAAACAACAGAGCATTTATTATACCACCTACAGGAATTGCTCAGATTATTTTAACGGTTGTGGGCGCTGGAGCAATAGTAATAGCAGTATTTATGATACCAGTAGCAATTGGAAAAAGCAGAGCAAAAAGGAAAAAAGCTAAGAAATAAAATTTTTAAAAAGAAGAACCTTTAGGACAAGATTACCTAAGAGTTCTTCTTTATTTTAGAGTAGCCACATTAATCCATGCTTTCGTAATGGGACGCATGGATGATTTTATGTAAGTTAAGGCAAAAACAGCTTGCATTGTTCACAAAAAAATGATAATATATATTACATAATGTTGAGAGAAAAAGAGGGAGTTTATGGAAAATAAAAAATTAAATGACAAATTTGACCCAAAAGATTTCGAGGATAGAATTTACGAAGATTGGGAGAAAAAAGGATATTTTAAGCCTAGCATGGACAAAGAAAAAGAGAGCTATTGCATTATGATGCCACCGCCAAATGTTACAGGCAAGCTTCATATGGGACATGCCTTGGATGATACAATACAGGATATTTTAATACGTTTTAAAAGAATGCAAGGATACAATACGTTATGGCTTCCTGGCTCTGACCATGCTGCGATTTCTACTGAAATGAAGGTTGTAGAAAAGCTAAGAAAAGAGGGCAAAACTAAGCAAGAGCTTGGCAGAGAGAAGTTTTTAGAGGAGGCTTGGGATTGGACTAAGCATTATGGTGGAACAATTCAAGCTCAGCAGAAAAAGCTTGGCTGTTCTTGCGACTGGGATAGAAGAAGATTTACTTTGGACGAAGGGCTATCTGATGCGGTTTTGGAGCAGTTTGTCGATTTATATAACAAGGGGCTAATTTACAAGGGCACAAGAATGATAAATTATTGCCCAAGCTGTAAGACTTCAATTTCAGATGCAGAGGTTGAGTACAAGGAAGAAGAAACCCACCTTTGGTATATTAGATATAAGATTACTGGAACTGAGGACAGGTATATTACAGTTGCAACAACAAGGCCTGAGACTATGCTTGGAGATACAGCTGTAGCGGTAAGCCCAACTGACGAGAGGTACAAAGACTTGGTTGGAAAGACGTGTATTCTTCCAATAATGAACAAAGAAATTCCAATAATAGAAGACGAGTTTGTGGAGAAAGAGTTTGGAACAGGCTGCGTAAAGATTACACCTGCGCATGATATGAATGATTATCAATCTGGTTTAAGGCACAATTTGGAAATTATAAATGTGTTTGATGATGACAACAAAATGGGTGATTTGGTTCCAAAGTACAAGGGAATGGAATTGCTAGAGGCGAGAAAGGCTATTGTGGAGGATTTGAAGAAAATTGGTGCTTTGGTAAAAGAGGAGAAGTATGTACACAATGTAGGAAAATGCGAAAGATGCAAGAGCACAATTGAGCCAAAAATATCTGAGCAATGGTTTGTTAAAATGAAAGATTTAGCAAAGGTAGCGGCAGATTCGGTAAGGAATAACGAGGTAAGGTTTGTGCCAAAGAAATATGAAAAGCAATATTTCAATTGGCTAGATAATATACAAGATTGGTGCATTTCAAGGCAATTGTGGTGGGGGCACAGGATACCTGCATATTATTGCGATAACTGCGGGCACATAAATGTTGCGAAAACTGCGCCAGAAAAGTGCGAGGAATGTGGAAGCACGAATTTGCGTCAAGATGAAGATACTTTGGATACATGGTTTAGCTCAGCATTATGGCCATTTTCAACACTTGGTTGGCCAAATACAGAAACAGAGGACTACAAGATTTTTTATCCAACGAATGTATTGGTTACAGGGTTTGATATAATTACATTCTGGGTTTCGAGAATGATGTCACAGGGGATAGAGCTTACAGGAAAAGCTCCATTTAAAGATGTACTAATTCATGGAATGGTTCGCGACAGTCAAGGAAGGAAGATGTCAAAAACGCTTGGAAATGGAATTGACCCAATAGAAGTAATAGACGAATATGGCGCCGACGCTCTAAGGTTTGCGGTTATTTCGGGCACAACAATGGGAAATGACATAAGATATATGCCAGAGAAGTTAGAGCAGGCATCGAATTTCGCGAATAAGATTTGGAATGCAGCTAAGTTTATAATTATGAACACGCCTGACGGGGACAAGGTAAGGATGTTCAGTGAGGACGTATTTACTAGAGTTAGCATGAATAGCTTGACAAGATACAACGAAAAGTTGCTAAAAATTGAGGACAAGTGGTTGCTAAATAAATTGGACAAGTTAGTTGCAGATGTAACAAGAAATTTGGAAAACTACGACTTGGGAGTTGCGCTAGATAAAATATACAGCTTCATTTGGAACGAGTTTTGCGATTGGTATATAGAGATGGTAAAACCACGTATATACAGCGATAGCGAGGAAGAAAAAGCCTCAGTAAGTGCAATATTAAGTTATGTATTTGGTGCATCTTTGAAACTATTGCATCCATTTATGCCATTTGTAAGTTCGGAAATATATTCAAATTTGGTTCAATTTGGAACAGAAGATTTGATTGTTGCAGAATGGCCAAAAGCAAGGGAAGAATTTGCATTTGACAAGCAAGAAGAAGCGGTAGAGAAGATAAAGGAAATGATTGTTGGAATAAGGAATGTACGAAGCACAAACAACATACACCCAAGCAAGAAATCTGAACTAATAATCATAACGCCAGAGTATAAAGAGGCTTTGGAAGAAGCGGAAGAAATATTGCTAAAACTAGGATTTGCAGACAAAATAGAAGTATTTGAAAACAAGGAAGAAATAGGCGCAAGCCAAAGAGCCGAGCTAGAAAATGCAATATCTGTAATCTTGAGCGACATAGAAGTATACATTCCGCTAGAGGGGCTAATAGACCTAGAAGAAGAAAAAGCTAGACTAACAGCAGAAGTAGAAAAGCTAGAAGGAGAAGTAGCAAGAGGAGAAAAAATGCTCTCAAACCCAGGTTTTATGAGCAAAGCCCCAGAGGCAAAAGTAAACGAGGAAAAAGAAAAACTAGCAAAATATAGAGAAATGCTAGCATTAGCAAAAGAAAGACTAGCCAAACTAAAATAGAGCAAAATTTCGTTTTGGGGACAGGTCTCACAGCGAAAAAAATTTCGTTTTGGGGACAGGTCTCGCAATGAAAAAAAATAGCATTTTAGGGGCACGTCCATTTCTTCAAAAGAAATGAAGAAAAGGATGTGTCCTTTATTTATTGCATAGGAGACTTCGTTAGAAATTTCTGGAGCAACAAGGGGCTGTGCGTATTTACGAAGCAAAACGCATTATACATAAAGAAAAGTTACATTCTTTAGTCTACAAGTATTTTTTTAATTTCTCAATAGTATTTTCCTGAAACTGTATGAAATCGTCTAATATTTTTTGAGTTGTTTGGTTAGCGTCAGGGTTTTGATTTTTTAATTTAACCCCTTCAATAATTCCCATATTTGTTCCTTTTATAAGCATTTCGGCGATGTGGGAATTGCTTTTGTCATTTATAGTGCTTATCTGAATATCCATATAGCCCATGAACTTTTGCATAGGTGGAAGTTCAGAAGGTAAATCGTTAAAGTTTTGCAATTCTGCATTTACCCTATTTAGTATGTCATTGTATTGATTGTATTGATAGATTAAATCATCCTTAAAATTGTTGTCTCCTACTTTTTCGGAGATAGTTGATATTGAGTCCATTCCCATTTTAAGTCCTTTGTTTACGGTGTTTAAAATATATTCTTCATTTCCCATTTGAGACCACACTCCTTAAAAAATTATGGCTTTAATTAAAAGCTTGTTATATGAATATTATGTGCAAAAAAGAAGAAATAATACAAAAATAAAAATTACAGAATTTACCATTTTTTCGTTGCGAGACCTGTCCCCAAAACGAAAAAAATTTCGTCGTGAGACCTGTCCCTAAAACGAAATTTGCAAAGCGAAAGTCGCTTTTTGTCGAGAACTTCTCATAATTCGGCAAAAGTTCTGTGTTTTCGCTATTGGAAAAAACTGGAAATAAGAATATAATATAAAAAAACAAGGAGGGGTGAAGCTTGAACATCGATTATATAAAAAAGGACAAGCAGCTGCTTGTTGAAATAACTGAAGATATAGACCACCATGTGGCTGAGAAAATAAGGAGGAAGATTGATGAGCAAATTACAAGATATATGCCTAGAAAAACTGTATTTGATTTTAGTAGGGTTACTTTTATGGACAGTGCAGGTATCGGAATGATTATTGGAAGGTACAAGATGATGAAGCTTATTGGAGGGAGTTTGGAGATTGTGAATGTTGGTAGTCAGGTTAAGCGAATTCTGGAGATGAGTGGAATTGGCAAGATTATTCCTATGAGGGAGAAGGTTGCAAGTTAAATTTTTTAATAAGTGTATGGAGGCAATGTGTTTTGAGTATAGAAAGTATTAGTATTGATAAAGTCAAAGGTTTATAGGTTAAACCTTCTAAAACCTAAATATATATAAAAGGGCTAATTAAGGTTGAAAATTTGTGCCTAAAGGAAGGAATGAGATTAATTTATGAATGATAATGAAATGAAATTGGAGTTTTTGAGCAAGTCTTGTAATGAGGCGTTTGCCAGAATTACTGTGGCGGCGTTTGTTTCTCAGCTAGACCCGACTATAGAGGAGCTTTCTGATATTAAGACTGCTGTGTCTGAGGCTGTTACAAATTGCATAATTCATGGATATGAAGATTGCGAGGGTATTATAAAGATTAAGGCTAGAATTATTAGAAATAATGTGGAGATTGAGATTTCAGATACTGGTAGAGGTATTGAAAATGTTGAGCTTGCGAGGAAGCCACTTTATACGACAAAGGCGAATTTGGAGAGGTCTGGCATGGGCTTTACAATAATGGAGAGTTTTATGGATGAAGTGGAGATTGATTCTGTTTACGGGCTTGGTACTAAAATTGTTATGAGAAAGAAGATTAAACAGCATTTGATAGATGTTCACGATGAGGAGTTTGCTAGTATAGGGGGAGTGAGCTGATTGGCTGATATAGGTTTGTATGATAATCAGGTATCAAACATTAGGGCTGCTCAGAGTGGGGATGAATCGGCGATGGAAGATATGATAAACACTAATAATGGGCTGATTTGGAGCATTGTTAATAGGTTTAGTGGCAGAGGTTATGACATAGATGATTTATATCAAGTTGCTGTGGTTGGTTTTATTCGAGCGATTAAAAAGTTTGATACGAGTTTTGATGTGAGGCTTTCAACATATGCGGTACCATACATATTAGGAGAGATAAAAAGATACATACAAGCTGAAGGACCAATGAAAATAAGTAGAACGATAAAAGAACTTTTTTTTAAGATTGTAGATTTGCAGAAGGAATATCAAAAGGCGGGCAAGGAACCGCCGACAATAGAGGAACTGGCGAAAGAATTAGATACTGATAAGGAAGAAATTATTATAGCGCTTGAAAGCAAAAACAATGTCAATTCAATTTATGAGAGCTCAAAGGATGATGAGGGCCTGACTTTGGCAGATAAAATTAGTACTGGGCGAGATGAGCAGGACTTAATTACAAATAAAATAGCGCTTACTGAGGTGATTGAAGGGTTACAAGATAGGGAAAAACAGGTGCTGCTGCTGAGATATTTTAGAGGAAAGACACAAAAAGAAGTTGCTGCACTGCTTAATGTGAGCCAGGTTCAGGTTTCGAGGATAGAGAGGCAGGTGCTGGCACAAATGCGAAGGAAATTGAATGATAGCGATGTGGTGATTGCATGAGAAAAATTTTTGTATATATTTTGGTTGTGTGCATTTTGTGTTTTTCAATCCCTATTATTTTTACTAAGCAGTTTGAAAAAGAGGAAACGGTGGCGAAAGCTGAGAACAGTGTGGAGAAAGAAGTCGAAGACACAACATATGACTACAAGAAATATAACACTATAAAACTATTGCATGCAAATACAAAAAAAGTAGAGGAAATAGATTTGGACCAGTATTTATATGGCGTGGTGTCCGCGGAAATGCCAGCCTCTTTTGAGGCTGAGGCGCTGAAGGCGCAAGCTGTTGTGGCGAGGACGTATACAATATATAAGATTGTGAATAATGATGGCAAACATGAAAAAGCAGACATTTGCGATGATTCTACTTGCTGCCAGGCATGGATTTCCAAAGAGGACAGGCTTGAAAAGTGGGATGAAGACAATAGAGACGAGTATTGGAATAAGATTGTTAAAGCTGTGAATGAAACACAGGGAAAGATTGTGACTTATGAAGGCAAGCCTATAAATGCGTTTTTTCATTCAAACAGTGGAGGGAAGACTGAGGCACCTATAAATGTGTGGGGAGGAAGCGGATATCCCTACTTGCAATCGGTTTCGACAGCAGGAGAGGATGCTTACAGCCAGTACAGCTCGGAAGCGTCTTTCTCTAAGAAGGAATTTGAGGAAAAAATAAAAGAAGTGCATAGCGATTTTAAGATAAATTATAAAGAAAAAGATTGTATAAAAATTGAGGAGTATACTGACGGAGACAGGGTTAAGACAATAAAAATAGGAAATTTGGAGCTCTCTGGCGTAGAAGTTAGGAATATTTTTGGCTTGCGTTCTGCGAATTTTACTGTGACAGTTGACGACGACAAAATTGAATTCAAAGTAACAGGATACGGGCATGGCGTAGGAATGAGCCAAACAGGTGCGGATAGCCTTGCAAAAGAGGGCAAAACGTATGAGGACATAATACACCATTTTTACACTGGAGTGGAGATTGTAGACATGTAGCGGGCGTTATTTACATTAATACCGCTCCATCTTGCTGTGTTATATATTTTGTCCGCTCCAAGTATTCGCGTAAAAAATATATAACACACGTGGAGCTAGTTGTAGAAAAAAATATTTTTTTTTAATATTCTTGTATAAAATTCTCAAAAATGTAAATACTTATATCAAATAATTTTTTAGGAAGAAAACGATGCCGGAAAATTCCATTGGTTGGGTGTCGGTTTCTTACCTTAGGAAAGGAAGGATATTGATTATGAGGAGAGATAAAAGACATTTGGGGAGAGAAAATGATAGCGCAAAGAGAGTATTGTACATTTTGGGAGGAGCACTTGCACTTACAGTAATTGCTTTTGTGGCAATATTTTTATTGTATGGTGGAGACAATAGTAGCACGCAGATTGCTAAATACAATACATCTGCAATACAAGATTACACCAATTCAGCTGAGGAGACAAGTAGTCAAATGGGCAGAACTGTAAACGAGATGCAAAATGAGACAGCAAATGAAATTGCGAACGAAACAAGTGAGACAAATGTTATTTCAAATGCGGTTATGCAAGAGGAAGCCGAAGATGAGCAAGAAAAATATGCAGTAAATACAAGCAGTTCAGAAACTAAGGCAAAAGAAAATGAAAGTGCAGCAACTGAGAGCAAGACAGAACAAGCTAAGCCAGAAGAAGAAAAAGACCCAGAATTTGCAAGTCCGGTTGAAGGAGAGATTATCAGAGAATTTGCTAAAGAAAATTTGGTATACTCGCCAACTTTGGACGAATGGATAACACATAATGGCATAGACGTAGCAGCAGAAAAGACTACTGTAGTAAAAGCTTCAGCGGATGGTACAGTCAGCTCTATAAAAAACGACCCAAGATACGGACTTACAGTAGTGATACAGCATGCAAACGGCTTCTCTAGCGTCTACTCTAACTTGCTAACAGCAGAATTTATTGAAGAAGGCGAAACAGTAAAGCAAGGCCAAACTATTGCAACAGTTGGAAACACAGCTACATTTGAAATTGCTGACGAATCACATCTTCATTTTGAAATTCTAAAGGACAACGTACAAGTAGACCCTGAGTTGTATTTGAAATAGAATTTGATTTGCGATATAGGGACGTGTTCTACCTTGCAAAAATTTGCAAAGTAGGGACACGTTTTTTCTTGCAAGAATTTGCAAGGAAAGACGTGTCCCTATCTTGCAATGTGGAGCTGAGTGTGGTATAAATTAGAGGAAAGTAAATGCAGCAAAAAGTAAGAGAAGAAATGACGGAAAGGTGAGACGAGGTGAGAAAAAGTGAAGTGGACGACTGAGCAGGAGCAGGCTATTTTTGAGAAGGGCGAGAATATTTTGGTTGCGGCGGCGGCGCGGTAGTGGTAAGACTGCTGTGCTTGTTGAGCGTATAATTAACAAGGTAATAAATGATAACATAGATATTGATAGAATTTTGGTTGTGACTTTTACTAATGCGGCGGCTAGTGAGATGAGGGAGCGTATTTTGGATGCTATATATAAGAAGCTGGAGGATGAGCCGGAGTCGGCGAATTTGCAGAGGCAGATTACGCTTTTAAATAAGGCGAGTATTTGCACAATTCATTCTTTTTGTTTAGATGTAATTCGCAACAATTTTTATGAGATTGATACTTCGGCGAATTTCAGAATAGGTGATACTGCTGAGGTTGAGCTGCTAAAAAATGAGGCGATTGACGAAATTTTTGAGCAGAAGTATATGGACCAGGACGAGGGTTTTATAAAGCTTATTGAGACGTATACAGATTACAGAGGGGACGAAAAGCTACAGAATATTATTCTTGGGATATACAAGTACATACAGAGTGCGCCGTTTCCGGAGAAGTGGCTTAAAGAGAAGGTGGCTCAGTTTGATTTGAGTGAGGATATTGATTTTGCGACTACTACATGGGGGAAGATTATTTTAGACCATACTAGAGATGAGGTAAATAGCATGGTTACTGTGCTAGAGAGCACAAAAAGGGATACGGCGAGATTTCCGGAGCTTGAGAAGTTTACTTTGACTTTACAAGATGATATAAACAGGCTAAATTCAATTAATTTTGAGAGTTGGGATTTGGCATATAATGCAATGAATTCGTTTGCGTGGAACAAGTGGCCTGTTGACAAAAAGGCAACGTTGGAGCTAAAGGAGATTGCAAAGGGAGTACGAGACAATGTGAAAAAGCAGTTTGCGAAAGTTGTGCTAAAGGCTACGTCACAAGAGACAATAAGCGAATTGAAGGAGATGCATGGAGTTTTAAGGGAGATAGAAAAGTTAGTATTAGAGTTTTGCGAAGTGTATGCTGGTAAGAAGAAGGAGAAAAATATAATTGATTTTAACGATATTGAGCATTTCGCATTAAAAATCTTGCTAGATGAGGACGGAAACCCAAGTGCCATCGCAAAAAAATATAGAGAGAAGTTTGAGGAGATTGCGATAGATGAGTACCAGGATAGCAACATGGTACAGGAGAAGTTGCTTACCAGCATTTCTAGGGGGAACAACATTTTCATGGTTGGAGATGTGAAGCAGAGCATATATAAGTTTAGGCAGGCGATGCCGGAGCTTTTCTTAGAAAAATATGATACGTACAAGTTAAAGAAAGAGTATGAGGAAGAAGCGGATGGGCTTAAAATTCAGCTGTTTAAGAATTTTAGGAGCAGGAGAAGTGTTTTAGATATTACCAATCTGGTGTTTGAAAATATAATGAGCGAAAAGCTGGGTGACGTGCAGTATAACGAGGAGGAGTATTTGAACTATGGGGCAGATTATCCAAAGCCAGAGGAGGAGATGCCTCATGCAGGGACGGCGGAGTTACATATTATTGACTTGAAAGAGGAAACAGAAGATGAGGACGAGCAAGTGGAAGACGGAGAAGAACAAGAGACAGAGGAGAGAGTTGAGGATGCGGTAATAGAGGCGCGCTTTGTGGCAAAGAAGATAAAAGAGCTTTTCGATAAGAATTATATGGTGTTCGACAAGGCGGAAAAGCAATATAGAAAGATAAGGCCGAAGGACATTTGCGTGCTTTTGCGTGCTACAACGGTGCTAGCGCCAATCTACGAAAAGGAAATATCTGACATAGACAAGCCGGTGTTTAGCGACAGCTCAAGTACGTATTTGGAGTCGATGGAAGTGGAGACGATTATGTCGCTACTAAAAATAATTGACAACCCTATGCAGGACATTCCGCTTGTGACAGTGCTTAGGTCTAGCATATTTGGTTTTACGGATAATGAGCTTATAAAAATACGAATAAACGACCCGAAAAGCACTTTTTATGAGGCAATGCTAAAAGCCAGAATGACAATTAAAGGAGAGCTAAAGGAAAAAATAGAGCGCACAATTAGCAGTCTTGAAAAGTGGAAAACAGAGCAAAAATATTATCCGCTAAATGAGTTTATATGGAAATTATACTTAGAAACAGGCTTTTTCGATTACGTAAGCTTGTTGCCAAATGGCAATTTAAGACAGGCAAACTTAAAGCTGCTTTTTGAAAAAGCAAAGCAATATGAAAAAGTGAGCTTCAAAGGTTTGTTCAACTTCATAAACTTTATAGACAAAGTAAAAACGAGCAGTGGCGATAGTTCATCTGCGAAAATTATAGGGGAGAATGACGATGTTATTAGAATAATGAGTATTCATAAGAGCAAAGGTTTGGAATTCCCTGTTGTAATTTTGGCTAGCACTGGCAAAAAGTTTAACATGCAAGACTTAAACACACCACTGCTAATGGAGCAGGAGCTTGGTTTTGGACCGCAATACATCGATACTGTCAAGAAAATAGAGTTTAGCACTGCTGCAAAAGACGCAATACGCTTGCATTCGAAGAAGCAGACTATTTCAGAGGAAATGAGAGTACTGTATGTTGCACTAACCCGTGCAAGGGAAAAATTGATAATTACAGGAATGAGCAGGAATTTAGAAAAGTCATTGAGACAAAAGAGGGAAACTTTGGAGATGTACAAAAAAAGTGATGCGGAGCAAATTTCGCTGGATACTTTGGCAGGGACAAGTAAGCCGGAAAAGAAAATTGCCCCAAAGATTGTAGAGAAATATACTTCGTACTTGGACTGGCTGGAGCTGGTTTACGAATATAATAAGGCGGACGGAATTGAGAATACGGTGGAGCTGTATACATATAAGAAGGAAAAAGTGCTAAAAGAGCTTAAGAAGCAGGAGCACGAGACTGTGGATATGGCAAATCTAATTGAAAAGAAGGCAGAAAACAGCGAAACAAGGCAAAATGACGATAACATTAAGAAATTAAGTTGGGAATACAAGTACTTAGCGTCAGCTAAAATTCCAACAAAAACATCTGTAACCAAACTAAAGCAGCAAGGCGACGAAAACGAGCAGGACTTAGAAGATGTTTTAGAGAGTAAGAAGATGACTGGAAAGGAAAAAATCAGAAACGGAAATACGCTTGAGTCTAAGACTACTCGAAAAACATGGGAAAGCTTGGAGGTAAAGAACAAAAATAGTGAGCCAAAGTTTAGTGGCGAAAAAATAGAGGCAGACAAAACACAAGAAGGTGAAGCAAAAAGACTAACCAGCATTCCGAAGTTTATGGAAACAGAGCAAAAATTAACTCCTGCACAAAAAGGAACACTAATACATTTATGTGTGCAAAAATTAGAAGAAAAGAAAGATTACACAATGCAGGAACTAGTAGAATTTGTGAAAGACTTGCAAGATAGAAATATAATTTCAGAAATAGAAGCGAAAAGTATAGATGTAAAAATATTATACAATTACACTTGCTCTGCATTATGGCAGGAATTGAAAGATGCGAGAGAAATACATAAGGAACAGCCTTTTTACATAAACATTCCGGCAAAGGAGATTTATGAAGAAGCGGAAGATAGCGAGAAAATTTTGGTACAGGGTATTATCGACTTGTATTACACAGACAAAGATGGCAGGTTGATATTGGTTGATTACAAAACGGACAAGTACGGAACTATTGCTGAGCTTGAAGAAAAATACAAATTGCAGTTAGAACTTTACAAAAGGGCATTAGAAGATGCAACCGGAAAGAAAGTAGACAGAGCCAGCATTTGGGCACTGCGTTAAAAAATCGTTTTGACCAAAGAAGAAATAAAGTGCCACTTGCTAAATTTATTAAAGTTTATACCCTTAATATTAGAAACACCTCGCGAAATAGCACCCACCTTGCAAAAAACACTTGCATTTATTGTAAAACTATGGTAAAATACTCTATGTCGATACCTTATACTTAGTTTTAGGTTATCACACCACTTTAACTCGGTTTAAGGCAAATTAAAAATTTAGGAGGTGTAACTATGACAGCAGAAAGAAAGCAAGAAATTATTAAAACATATAGAAGGGACGAGAAAGATACTGGTTCTCCAGAGGTTCAAATCGCTCTTTTAACAGAAAGAATTAATGAACTAACAGAACATTTAAAAGTTCACAAAAAAGATAACCACTCAAGGAGAGGTCTTCTAAAAATGGTTGGTTCAAGAAGAAGCTTATTAAACTATTTATCAAGAAAAGATGTTCAAAGGTACAGAGAAATAGTTAAAAAATTAGGTTTAAGAAAATAATTGTCTACATTGGACGTTTGGGCAGAATTATGCTTAAACGTCCATTTGCAGAGAATTGGTTTTGTAAATACAAATATGCTTGTATATGTTGTGACGTAGTGAGTTGGTACATACGGCGTGAGCATTTTGTATAAAAGCAGATATTTCTAGCACAAAAAAATTAGTGAGTAGCTTGTATAATGGGCTTTTTATGAGAAAAAGCATAAAAAGAGAAGGCAAATAGATTAGTCATAAAGTTTTGCGAAGCTTAGCATAAAAGTTAAAAGCGCTTAATATAACGTTTGGAATGGGAGAAAAGCCTAGTATAGAGGTTACAACTAATTTTGTGCTATTAATATATAGGTCGGCTAGAGCCAGAATACTAGCAAATTAATATGGAAAGGAGTAGTATAACAAAAGTTATACACACAAAAAATTATGTTTAAAAATTATAGTACAGAATTAGCAGGAAGGAAATTGGTTTTTGAAACAGGAAAAATTGCAGGTTTGGCAAATGGAAGTGTTGTTGTAAAATATGGCGACACAGTAGTAATGGTAAATGTTACAGCTGCAAAGGAGCCAAAGGAGGGAATAGACTTTTTCCCACTTTCAGTAGATTATGAGGAGAAGTTGTATGCAGTAGGAAAAATACCAGGTGGTTATACAAAAAGAGAGGGAAAGCCAGCTGACAAGGCAATTCTTACAGCGAGAGCGATTGACAGACCACTTCGTCCATTATTCCCAAAAGATTTCAGGAATGATGTTTGCGTTACTGCAACAGTGTTATCAGTGGAGCAAGACAACAGCCCAGAGGTTTGTGCAATGCTTGGTGCAGCGTGTGCTTTGGCAATTTCGGATATACCTTTTAATGGCCCAACAGCAGCGGTTGCAGTTGGCTGGGTTGATGGCGAGATTGTTATTAACCCAACTGTAGAACAAAGAGAAAAGAGCAAATTAACAGCTACAGTTGCTGGAACTCTTGAGAAAATTACAATGATTGAGGCTGGGGCTGATGAGATACCAAATGAGACTATGTTGGATGCAATAAAAAAGGCTCATGCGGAGATTAAGAAAATTTGCAAGTTTATTTCTGATATTCAAGCAGAGATTGGAAAGCCAAAGTTTGAGTACAAGTCATTTGCGGTAGATAAGGACTTTTATGAGGATATTGTGGCAAACTTCAAAGATAGAATGTATCAAGATGTACAGGCTACAGACAAGCAGGTTAGAGATGAGAATGTTGACAAAATTACTGAAGACATTAATGCATATGTGGCTGAAAAATATGGCGAGGAAGCTTTGGAAGAAAGAAAAATGGAGATTGCGGATAGCATTCATGATTTGGAAAAAGCTTGTGTAAGAGAGCTTATCTTAAAAGAGCACAAACGTCCAGATGGAAGAAAAATAGACGAGATTAGAGCTCTTTCATGCGAGGTTGGTGTGCTTCCTAGAACTCATGGTAGTGCAATTTTTACAAGGGGGCAAACTCAAGTAATGTCTATAGTGACATTAGGAATGACTAGCGAGGAGCAAATGCTAGACGGAATTGATGAGGAGGATTCAAAAAGGTATATGCATCAATACAATTTCCCATCATATTCTGTAGGAGAGGCAAGACCTTCAAGAGGTCCTGGTAGAAGGGAAATAGGCCATGGCGCTTTGGCAGAAAAGGCGTTGGTTCCAGTTATTCCTTCAGAGGAAGAATTCCCATATGCTATAAGGGTTGTGTCTGAGGTGCTTTCTTCAAATGGTTCAACTTCACAGGCTAGTATTTGTGGTAGTACTTTGGCTCTTATGGATGCTGGTGTTCCAATAAAGAAACCTGTTGCAGGAATTTCAACTGGTTTGATTACTGATAAGGACAACCCAGACGAGTTTATAATGCTAACAGATATTCAAGGTATAGAAGATTTCTTTGGAGACATGGACTTTAAAGTTGGTGGAACAAAGGACGGAATTACGGCAATACAAGTGGATATTAAGATTGATGGTTTGACATATGAGATTATAGAGCAAGCATTTGAAAGGACAAAAGTTGCAAGAGACTACATTTTAGATGAGATAATGCTTCCTGTAATAGACAAGCCAAGGGCTGATATTTCTAAATATGCGCCTAGAATAAATATGATACACATTGATGTTGATAAAATTAAAGATGTTATTGGAACAGGTGGAAAGACAATTAATAAGATAATTGACGAAACTGGAGTAAAAATTGACATTGAGGAAGATGGCAGAGTATGTGTATATTCTAATAATCCAGAGAGCGGAGCAAAGGCAATTAAGATGATTGAGGATATTACAAGAGAGATTGAACCTGGCGGAATTTACGATGGTGTTATTACAAAAATAATGTCATTTGGTGCTTTCGTAGACCTAGGTGGTGGAAAAGAAGGCTTACTTCACATATCTAAAATATCAAGCAAGAGAATTGACAAGATTGAAGATGTGCTTGCTGTAGGAGATGAGATTACTGTTAAGGTGATTGATATAGATAATCAGGGCAGAATTAATTTGAGCATGAAAGATTTAGAGGTTGGAAACAGAGAGGAAAAAAACAATTAAAAATTTCTTAAAATTGTTGTAAAAATTGCAAATTATTGGTATACTAATAATATCAAAAAATAGACAAGATATTTTTACAAAATATAATTTATAGGAGGTATTTATTATGGATGAAAATACAGAAGTAGAAGTAAATGAGGTAGTAAATGAAGGGGAGAAAGAAGAAGTTACATTAGAAAGCAATTCAAACATCAAAATAGCTGATGATGTTATAGCAGTTATAGCAGGAGCTGCTGCATCAGAGGTTCCAGGAGTAGCATCTATGGCAGGAGGCTTTGCTGGTGGAATTTCTGAAGTATTCAGTGGAAAGAAGAATTTCGCAAAAGGAATTAAAGTGGAAGCTGGAGAAAAAGAGACAAGAATTGATGTTAATATTATAGTGGAATATGGTGTTAGAATACCAGATGTGGCTTTTGAAATACAAAACAGAGTAAAGAAAGCAGTTGAAGGAATGACAGGTTTAAAAGTTGTAGATGTAAATGTACATGTACAAGGTGTTAATACAGATGCAAACAATGTTGAGGAGTTAAAACCTGAGGACACAAATAAATCAGAATAATTATTGATAAAAGGCACTTAAAAGTTCCAAAACCTAAGTGCCTTTCATTGCTTATTAAAGAAAGGAAGCATAGTGTAAAAAACAAGTTTTTCACACTATTGAATGGAGGTTAATATATGAAAACAATTGAAAAAATAACTCTAGTACTTTTCTCTAGTTTAACTTTAATCTTATCAGTGTTCGTATGCCTTGTAATATTTGGATGGCTAAGCGTAGATGCAATAGGTGATATTGCTACTGTTTTAACAACTGACCCAGTAACGTCAAAAATAATTCTAGCATTTGCAATAATATTTATTTTACTTGCAATTAAATGCATTTTCTTTGATTCAAGCTCAAAAGAAAAAGAAGAATACAGAAATGGCATATTGCTAGAGAATTCTAATGGCAAGCTTTTGATAACAAAGGAGACTATTGAAAACCTAGTAAAAGCAGTAGTTAAAGGGTTTGATAGCGCAGAGGATGTTACTACAAGTGTTGAACTAGATAATGAAAATAATTTAAGAGTGTTTGTTAATTTAACCGTAAAAGAAAATGCGGTTATAAAAGAATTATCATCAAATCTTCAAACTAAAATAAAGGAAACAATAAAACAATCATCAGACCTAGAGGTTAAGGAAGTAAATATCAAGGTTAAGAATATTGAGCAGACAAAGGATAATACTATAGAAGGGTAGAACTGGAAAGGAAGATGGTAATCTATGGATGATTTCAAAAAATTTATGTCTGAATATGGTGGAATGATTATTGGTATTATAGTAGCAATTGTGTTGCTATTGACAAAATTTTATTTACTAATAATTGCAATAATTTTAATTGTTGTTTGTGGATATGCAGGCCATTATTTCCAACATAATAAAGACAATGTAAAAGATAAATTAAAGAATTTTATAGACAAATTATAATACAAGGGGAGCAGTTTGCAAAATGAATAAGTCAGAAATAAGAAAAATAGCATTTGAGATAATATATAGTCTTGAGACGCAGAATTGTAAATACGAAGATTACAAAGAAAATATAGAAATGTTTTTTGAAGATAGAGATATACATGGCAGGGCTACTACTAAGTATATTAAAGATGTTGTATATGGGACAAAGAGACATGGCAAGCAGATAAAGAAGCAAATTGAGGGGTGCTTATCTGAAAAATGGCCATATGATAGAATTGCAAAAGTAAATATAGCTATTTTGGAATTGGCTATTTTCGAAATGCTATTTTTGAAAACTCCATATAAGGTGGTAATTAACGAAGCAGTAGAGCTTGCCAAGTCATTTGGAGATACTAAGTCTCCGGCATTTATAAACGGAGTTTTGGCTAGTGTTGTCAAAAAGAATAAGTTAGATGAGGGAGATACTAATGACGTACAATCCGATTAGTGTAACAGAATTAAACAGATATATAAAAAATAAAATTGCAGAGGATGAAGTACTTAGCAATGTTTTGGTGAAAGGTGAGATTTCTAACTATAAACATCATTATACAGGACATTTGTATTTTACTTTAAAAGATGAGAATTCATTAATAAAATGCATAATGTTTAAAAGTTTTGCGGAAAAGTTAAAATTTGAGCCACGAGATGGAATGAAAGTTATGATATTGGGCTCTGTTTCGGTTTTTGAAAGAGATGGAGTTTATCAAATTTACTGCAAAGCTATGCAAGAAGACGGAATGGGCAGTCTATACAAGGCATATGAGGAACTTAAGGCGAAACTAGAAAAAGAGGGGCTTTTTGCAAAAGAGCATAAAAAGCAAATACCGATGTTTCCAAAATGTATAGGAGTGCTTACATCAAACACAGGTGCTGTAATTAGGGATATAATAAATGTATCAACAAGAAGAAACCCAAATGTGTATATAAAGCTTTTGCCGGTTCCAGTTCAAGGAGAAGGTGCGGCTGAGAAAATTGTTGATGCAATAAAAACGATGAATGAGCAAAAACTGGCAGATGTAATTATTGTGGCAAGAGGAGGAGGCTCACTAGAGGACTTGTGGCCATTTAACGAGGAATTAGTTGCAAGGGCAATTTATGACTCCGAGCTTCCAGTAATCTCAGCTGTAGGGCATGAAACCGACTTTACAATTGCCGACTTTGTAGCAGACTTGAGAGCGCCAACACCTTCAGCAGCAGCTGAGCTTGCGGTACCAAACATTGCTGAATTAAGCATGAAACTAGAGTCATACAGCAATAGATTTAAACAGGCTTTAAAGAAAAAAGTAGAATTCATGAGACTTAGATACGAAAAGTGCATGAATAGCAGAGTTTTTAAAGAGCCAACACAAAAAATAAATGAAAAATATATGCTAATAGATATGAAAATCAAGTCAATGGAAAATAGCATTTTAAATATATACAATAAGAATAAGACAAACATGGTTAAGCAAATTTCTAAATTAGATGCGCTAAGCCCGCTAAAGACTTTGACTAGAGGATATTCGATAGTAGAAATGGGTGGCAAAGCGATAAAAACTGTAAAAGACCTCAAAAAAGATGATGAGGTTGATATTAGACTAATTGATGGTAAGGCAAAAGCAAAAGTGTTGTAAAATAAAAGACAGCGGAGGAATGAAAAAAATATAAGATAATGTTTTGTATTATCTAAAAGGAGGAATACATATGAGTAAAAAAACAAAAGGAATAATAGGAGTTATAATTGTAATTGTACTTATAATAGGAGTAATATGGTTACTAAATGAATATGCAAGGCCAGAACCAACAAGCTTAGGGCCTGTAAATGAATTACCAAATGCAGATATGGAAGAAAGCAATATAATAGCAAATGTTACAGAAGATGAACCAACAGAAGTAGTTAATGAGGCAGAGGAAGTTATACAAGAACCAGAAACTACAGATGAGGAAGAAGATAATTCAAGCTCTACAGCTACAGGAGAATCTGAGGTTGTCTCAGGAACTTCTACAAGCAGGGAGGAACAAGCAGTTGAGCTTGCAAAAGAATATTATGAGCAAGAATATGGAAGTACAGATGGAGTAAATTTTGAATTTAATGACATATATAAAGATGGCAGATATATAATAACAGTAGGAAATGCTGGAGTGGGCTCAAACATGTTCTTGTATGTTAATTTGAGTACTGGTGAAGTTAGTTCAGAAAGGTAATGGTTGAAAAACAATTATAATTTTGACGTTGTCAAACTTCGTTTAAAATTTAATCAACGTACACGGAGTACGCCTCATAAATTTTAAACTTGTTTTGACTGCTCAAAATTTAATTCTTTTCCAACCAGATTTGTACATTAAGAAAGGAATGGGTTGAAAAATGGAAAATAATGAAGTAAGTTTTGAAGATAAAATGAAAAGACTTGAAGAAATAGCAACAGAGTTAGAAAAAGGCGACCTAGATTTAGATGCTTCAGTAACTAAATTCGAAGAAGGAATGAAAATTTCCAAAGAATGTAATGAGATGCTTGAAAAGGCAGAAAAGAAGATAACAATGCTAATTAAAGGTGAAAACGGAGAATTAGCAGAGCAAAATTTTGTGCAAAATGAGGAATAAGAAAAATGATGGGGATAATTTTAGAATACAAATATTTAATAGTGCCATTTGGAACATGGTTTTTTATTCAGTTGTTCAAATTGATGTATGATTTGGTAACAACAAAGAAATTTAATTTTAAAAGGATATTAGGAGCTGGCGGAATGCCAAGCTCTCATTCTGCTGTGGTTGTAGCCCTATGTACAATGATAGGAAAAAATTATGGCATAAATTCTGCAATATTTGGGCTATCAGTAGTATTTGCATTTGTAGTAATGTATGATGCAGCAGGAGTAAGGAGAGCAGCAGGAAAACAAGCAAAATTATTAAACAAAATAGTGCAAACTCCAGGGCTTTCTAATGTGGAGGTTACGGAAAAATTGCAAGAAGTGTTGGGCCATACGCCTACGCAGGTTTTTGTGGGGGCTTTTATTGGGCTAATTGTCGGCTTAGTATTTGGTTAGCACAGAATTACAATTTTGGCGTTGTTAAACTGCGCTACGAAAGCAATGTATATGTATATTTTGAGACATTTTGAAGTACCGCGCAGCGACCAAACGAGCCACAGAGTGGCGAGTGCGATTTCGAGAAACCTAGCACATAATTCACTTAAATTTGTTAAAGCTCTTATTCAGCTGACGGCTAGTATTAGAACTTTTTACTATACTTATTTTGTGCTTAGATGGTTTCGAACGGTAAGGTACGAAAAATTCGAATAAATATACATATACATTGCTCTCCAAATATTTAAAGTAGAGAAAATAAAAAAAGAGGTGTTGGGAATGGAAGATGTAGAAATTGCAAGAAGTACGAAACTTGATAAAATAAATGTAGTGGCAGAGAGAATAGGAATTAGTGAAGATGAGCTTGTGCCATATGGAAAATATAAAGCAAAGGTTTCGCTTAAGGCTTTTGAAAGATTAGAGAATAAAGAAAATGGAAAGCTTATTTTGGTTACTGCAATTAACCCTACACCTTTGGGCGAAGGTAAGACTACAATGGCAATTGGTTTGGCAGATGGCTTGCAGCAAATTGGGAAGAAGGCTGTGCTTGCGCTAAGGGAACCTTCGCTTGGTCCAGTGTTTGGAATTAAAGGCGGAGCGACTGGTGGTGGTCATTCTCAGATTGCTCCAATGGAAGATATAAATTTACATTTTAATGGAGATATACATGCAATAACTTCGGCTAATAATTTGCTTTCTGCAATGATTGATAATCACATATATTTTGGAAACGAGCTTGGGTTTGACAGAGTTACTTGGAAAAGATGTGTAGATTTAAATGATAGGCAGCTAAGAAAAGTAAACACTGGCTTATCTGGGGAGAAGAATATTGTTCCAAGAGAAGATGGTTTTGATATTTCAGTTGCATCTGAGATTATGGCAATTTTCTGTTTGGCTTCTGACCTTGAAGATTTAAAGAGAAGAATTGGGAATATTATTGTTGGATATAATAAAGAGGGTGAGCCGATTACAGCAAGAGACTTGAAAGCAGATGGGGCGCTTACAGTGCTTTTGAAGGATGCGATTGAGCCAAATTTAGTTCAGTCATTAGAGCATACACCTGCTTTAGTGCATGGTGGGCCTTTTGCTAATATTGCGCATGGTTGCAATAGTGTAATTGCAACTAAGCTTGCTATGAAACTTGGAGATTATGTTGTTACAGAGGCTGGCTTTGGAGCTGATTTGGGGGCAGAGAAGTTTTTGGATATTAAGTGCAGAAAGGCTGGAATTAAGCCAGATGCAGTGGTTTGTGTGGCAACGATAAAAGCGCTAAAATATCATGGAGGAATGCAAAAAGAGGAGATTACAAATGAAAGTATTGAGGCGTTAGAAAGAGGTTTTGATAATTTATTAAAACATGTAAATAATTTGAAAAATGTTTTTGGTTTAAATGTGATTGTCGCAATAAATAAATTTAACCATGATACTGAAAAAGAAATAAAATTTTTGCAAGATAAATTAAATGAGCAGGGAATAGAGCTTAGCCTAGTGGAAAGCTGGGGAAAAGGCGGAGCAGGAGCTGCCGACCTTGCTGAAAAAGTTGTAAAATTAACAGAAAAAGAAAGTAAGCTACATTTTGCATATGAATTAGAAGAAAGTATTAAAGAAAAAATTTGTGGCATTGCGACAAAAATTTATGGGGCAGATGGAGTAGAGTTTTCTGAAAATGCGGAAAAGCAAATAGCAGAAATAGAGAAAATGGGATATGGAAAATATCCTGTATGTATTGCAAAAACGCAATATTCGCTTTCAGATGACCCTAAGAATTTGGAATGCAAAGAGCCATTTACAATACATGTAAATGAAGTGATTCTTAAATCTGGGGCAGAATTTGTTGTTGCAATTACGGGTAAAATTATGACAATGCCAGGCTTGCCACGAATACCAGCTGCTGAAAAAATAGACCTAGACAAAAACGGCAACATTATGGGGATTTTTTAGAAATTTATTGTGGTTATGCTAAAGTTACAGGATAATAGTTTTTGCACGTTTATTAGTTAAAAGCAAGGTATATGTATATTTTGAGACATTTTGAAGTACCGCGCAGCGACCAAACGAGCCATGCAATGGCGAGTGCGATTTCGAGAAACCTAGCACATAATCTACTTAATCTTATTAAGGCTCTTGTTCAGCTGATGGCTAGTACCAGAACTTTTTGCCATACTTATTTTGTGCTTAGATGGTTTCGAACGGTAAGGTACGAAAAATTCGAACAAATATACATATACCTTGCTTTATGTAACTATTTTTTATAAAAACATTATCCTGTAACTTTGCATAAATAAATTTCTAAAAAAATGTATAATAGCACCAATTTTGGATAAAATAAATGTAAAATATTTTATTCGAAATTGGTGCTTTTGTGTGCTGCAAGTAAAGACTTGTGGTTTGCTAGCATTTTAAGTTGATACAAGAAAGACTTTTCTATGCAATGGCAAAGGCACCAAAAGGAGGTAGTATGGCGGTAAAATTAAAAAAGAATTTGAAGGCAATTTTGATAATTTTTATGGTAAGCTCACTTTTTGTATCATACAATGTTTTTTTCAGAGATAATGATGTTGAGGCATTGTCTAAATATGGCTCAAAGGGCGAAGAAGTAAGAACAATACAGACTAAGTTAAAAAGATGGGGATATTACAACGGAAATGTTGATGGAATTTATGGAAGTCAGACAATGGAGGCTGTGAAATATTTTCAAAGGAAAAACGGACTTACGGTAGATGGAATAGCTGGAACGAAAACATTGCAAGCTATGGGAATATATAGTTCTTCTGGAAATAGTTCGAGTAGCAATTCAAGTTCGTCTACTAACTCAAGTGACTTGAACTTGCTGAGTAGGCTGGTGTATGGAGAGGCGAGAGGAGAGCCATATACAGGACAAGTTGCTGTTGCGGCAGTTGTGCTTAATAGGGTAAAGAACAGCTCGTTTCCAAATACCATAGCTGGTGTAATATATCAGAAAGGTGCTTTTGATGTTGTAAGTGATGGGCAAATAAATTTAACACCAAATGATACTGCCAAAAAAGCTGCTCAAGATGCTTTAAATGGCTGGGATCCAACAAATGGTGCAATTTATTATTTCAACCCGAGCACAGCAACGAACAAGTGGATTTGGTCAAGGCCAATGACTGTTACAATTGGAAAACATAGATTTTGTAAGTAAAATGAAATAGGTTCCATTATTCAGGAACCTATTTCATTTTGCTAACTTCTGCATATTTTTTCAATTTGTTGTATACTAAATAATTTATTGTTCCGGCAGGGAATTTTCCATTCTCATCTCTACTGCCAGCAGGAACACCTGTTAAAAGTTCAATTCCTTCCTCAATTGTAGAAATTGCGTAAATGTGGAACTTGCCATTTTTTACAGCTGATATAACTTCAGCAGAAAGGTTTAAATTTCTAACATTTTGCTTTGGAATAATAACTCCATGGTTTCCGTCTAGTCCTCTCATTTTGCAGACTTGGAAAAAGCCTTCTATTTTATCATTTACTCCACCAATTGGCTGAATTTCACCCTTTTGATTTACAGAGCCTGTAACAGCGATTGACTGATTTATCGGAATGTTTGATAAGCTTGATAGTATTGCATATAATTCTGTGCTAGATGCGCTGTCTCCGTCAACTCCGCTGTATAGCTGCTCAAAGCAGATGCTTGCTGTAAGTGAAAGCGGCATGTCTTGTGCAAACATTTCTCCTAAATAGCCACTTAGTATCAATATTCCCTTTGAATGAGACGAACCAGAAAGCTCAACCTCACGCTCGATATTTATAATTCCATTTTTGCCTGTATACGTACTTGCTGTAATTTTAACAGGTTTTCCGAAAGTGTAATCTCCAACATTCATGATTGTAAGACCATTAATCTGTCCAACCTTAGAGCCTGTAGTATCTATAAGAAGTACATTGTCTTTAATCATTTCCATGTATTTTTCATCATATTTTTTAACTCTGTCCACTTTTTCTGCTAAAGCTTTTGTTATGAATTCCTCAGTAATAACTTTCGACTTTGCCATCTTCGCCCAGGTAGCAGCCTCGCCAACGATTACAGACAAATCTGTAAAACGTGTAGAAAGTTTGTGCTGGTCATCTGCAAGTTTAGAAGCATATTCAATCAATCTAGCCATTGCACCAGCGTCAAGAGGAGGCAAGCCCTCGTGTGAGCAATATCCTTTCACAAATCTAGCTAAGCCAACCATGTTCTCGTCATTCAAAACAGCTTCTTCAGCAAACTCAACCTTTATTTTGAACAACTTCCTGAAGTCAGGATCCATTGCAAGCAAGGTTTGATAAATATTTTCATCTCCAATTAGTATAACTTTTAGGTCAAGAGGTATAGGCTCAGGTTTCAAAGAAACCATAACCATAGAAGAACGTGGGTCAGCAGCGTTTTCTATACCTAGACTTTTGCTCCTAAGTACTTTTTTGAGAGTATCATAGCATAAGCTGTTTGTTAAAAGGTCATTTGCCTGGAAAACCAAATAGCCACCATTTGCAATGTGAAGAAGACCAGGCTTTAACATAGTAAAATCAGTTTTCAAAGCACCGTAATAGTTTTCGTACTCGAGCTTTCCGAAAATATTATGATAAGAATAATCTGTATCTGCCACAGCAGGTGCACCTTCCAAATTACTGTTATCTATGAAAAGATTTACTCTGTAATTTAGCCAAGGTTTGTATACCTCAGGGTGAGCGGCTTGCGGACCTTGAAGCTTGCTCTCAATAACCTTTTCATCAGCAGTAAATAAATTGATATTTTTCAAAATATCCTTTTTGATTGACTCCAAAAATTTATTTATTTTCTTATTCCTTTTATACTTAGCCTTTATTAAATTAATATGAGCATTAATTGTAAGAAGTGCCACATTAGATTGCCACTCTTGAATTTTGGTCTCTGACTCTCTTTCAATAGACTTAATCTCACCAATTGCAGTCATGATGTGCTGTTGAACAATTGCAGACTTGTCCTCGAATTCCTTCTTAGTAGCATCATCTAGCTTGTTGAATTCTTCCTCAGCAATAGTCTTTCCATTCATAATAGGCATCATGTAAATACCATTTTGTGCAGACTTAACAGTAAAGCCATACTCAGCAGACTTTTGATTAAGCTTCTCCAAAAGCAAATTACGCTTAGCCTCATACTCCTGCCTAATTAAATTTTTCTCTTTCTCAAAGTCCTCATTATTGAAAGTATTTTTAATATCAACCTTAATCTCGTTTATGAAAGAATTCATTGTAGCCCTGAACTCCTTGCCCTGACCAGCAGGCAAAGCAACAGCAACAGGCTCATTTGGATTATCAAAATTATATAAATAGCACCAATCATTTGGAACCTTTTTCTTCTTAGAAATCGTATTCAAGTAATTCTTCACATACGCAGTCTTACCAACCCCATAAGGCCCTTCAACATAAACATTGTATCCATTAATATCAATATTTAAGCCAAACTCCAAAGCCTTAATACCGCGCTCCTGGCCAATGCCAGTGCTAATTGGCTCCAACTCATCGGTTGTATTAAAATTAAATACGCTAGAATCACAAGTAAATTTTAGTTCTTTAGCTCCTAGTTCGTTTTTTCTTTTCATTAGTACTCCTCCTTAAATTTATTTTGCCCACCTTGCAAGGTAGGGACATGTCTTTTCTTGCAAATTTTTGCAATTTTTGAGGTGTCCCTACTTTGCAAAAAATTGCAAGATTGGGACAGATTAAACATTCAGTGACATTAAAATTGCATCATCTGTATTATTATAATACTTTTTTCGCAAACCTATTCGCTTAAAATTAAATTTTTCATATAAATTAATAGCATATGTATTATTTTCATTAACTTCCAAATTTATAACTCTTGCGCCTTGTGCTTTTGCATCTGAAATAAGTCTGTCTAATAATTTTGTGCCAATTCCAAGATGCCTTTTGCTGACTTTGGTAGCAATATTCATAATTTCTACTTGCTCAAAAACTTTTTTCATTCCGGCGAAACCAACAATTTCATTTTTTAGTTTAGCAACAAAATATGTAGAAGTGTCTTTTTCAAAGTCTTCCCTTAAAGTATCTGCACTCCAGAACTCATCAAACTCAGTTTCAAGATTTGCAGAAATCAAGTTTAAGTCTTCAATGGTCATTTTGGTAATTTCAATATTTTTTTCCAATTCTCTTTCCGCCTGAGATTTCCTCAAGTAAACAGGGTGTATGGAATTAGAATTTCCAAATTCTCCTTTTTTATACTTGTTAATTCCTGCAAAAATTAAGCTGATACCATTTTGTAAGTTTCGGTCCATACTACTGTATATTGTATTGACATGAGTACTAACATCAGTTTTGCTGGCTTGCTCTATAATTTTTTCACCAGCAAAAACAGCTTTTCCACAAAATGCTTCCTTAAGCTTGTCCTCATATGCCAAACTTCCATCTCCAACAAAAACAAGCCTATCATAATTGCTATTATTGTCGATGCTATCAGCAAGCGATTTGATTTCATCTATTATTTCCTCAACACTGCCTGTAGTAAACAAAATTTGCTCGCAATCATTATTAGAAAAATTATATGCACCACAATACACATTGTTATTCTTTGCATCAATCAAAGAGCAAACCAAAGTATTATCATTAGCCAAATCTCTAACATTGTACGCTAAACTTTCTAATGAACTCACGCTGGCTACAGGAATGTTCTTTGCATCAGAAAAGGCTTTCACTGTTGCAATACCAATTCGCACACCAGTAAAAGAACCAGGACCAATTGAACATACTAGTAGAGAAATGTCGTCCAAGCTTAAATTGGTTTTCGAAAAAGCCTCATCAACCATAGGCATAAGCTTAACAGAATGAGTTTTTTCGTCATCATTAAATAAATTAATTAAAATGTTGTTATCCTCTGAAATGCACACACTGCACCTTTTAGAGGAAGTGTCTATTGCTAGAATTTTCATTCAAATTACATTCCTTCCTTGAGGCATAAATCTTAATTATTTTTCAACTTTCTTCGCCTCTATAGTTTCAATCTCTAATTTCCTGTAATTGTCTTCGCCATCTGCTTTACTAAAAGTGATTTTGGTGTAGGGCGTAGGGAGTATATCCTCAATCATCTCGCCCCACTCAATTAAGCAGATGCCACTTTCAAAATATTCGTCGCCGCCCATTGCGTAGAACTCATCGGCATCTTCCAGCCTATACACATCAAAATGATAAATGTTGGTAGCAGGAGACGTATATTCATTAACAATTGTGAAAGTAGGGCTTGAAATCTCGTTTTCTAGCCCGAAATGCCTTAAAACACCTTGCACAAATTTGGTCTTGCCAGAACCAAGCTCTCCAGAAAGAACAACGATGTCTCCTTGCTTCAATTCTTTGGCAAAGTTTTCGGCAAAGTCTATTGTATCTTGTTCACTTTTTGAAATAAATGTCTGCATAGTTTGTGTACCTTTCTAAGTTTAAAAGAATGCTTTACTTTTCATTGCATAGGAAAATTCGTTAGAAATTTCCGGAGCAACAAAGCTCAAGTTTCCTTCTTAAATCTACCTTATTGTATATTAAACGACAGCGTTTGTAAAGGGAATTGCTAAAAAATATTCACAGAATTTGGGTTGACTGAAAAAAAAATTAGTGTTATACTGTAAACGTGAAAAATGTCGATAAAACGAATGAGGAGGAATTTAAAAATATGAGTAGTAAATTTATAAAATGTACTAGCATATTATTAATAATAACACTAATTATGGGAATATTTTTGGTTGTATTTTTGCCAAGAGATTCGCAAGCAAAGGCGCAAAATACAAAGGACTACAAAAAGGGAAGCGACATGTTAGATGATTATCCAGGGTATGTAGCTTTATTGGACGACCTTTTAGAGGAGCATCCAAAATGGACTTTCACAATTCTATATACAGGGCTTGACTGGGATACAGTAATAAAGAATGAGACAACTGCAACACATGGTAGAAATCTAGTTCAAAACAAGTCAGGTGAGTGGGTATGCCCGGTTTGTGGTGATAAGGCATACGATAACGGCAGCTGGAGATGTGCTTCAGCAGCGACAGTTTCATATTACATGGACCCAAGAAATTCTTTATATGAAGATTACATTTTCCAATTTGAGAATTTGAAATGGGTAGATGGAAAATATACTTTAAATGGTATTAGAAAAATTTTAGATGATTGTGATTATTTATCAGGTAGTACTATTACATATACCACAACAAGTGGTAGCAAAAAGACAATGAATAGAACATATGCTGGAATAATTATGGATGCGGCTGAGAAAGCTGGAATAAGCCCATACCACTTAGCTTCGAGAATAAGACAAGAGCAGGGTCCAGGAAGCAAGGCTTCTGCTACAGCAACTGGCACATATAGCGGATACAAGGGATATTATAACTTCTTGAATGTTAATGCTTCTGGAAGTAACAGTACAGCGATTATAAAGAATGCGCTTGCATATGCTAAAAAGAAAAAATGGACAGACCCTATTAAGTCAATAGAGGGCGGTGCTGAATTTTTAGCAAAAGAATATATACAATATGGACAAAATACATTGTATTTACAAAAATTTGATGTGGACGATAGCGATGGAGACTTGTATTGGCACCAATATCAACAAAATGTTTCTGCTGCTAAAACAGAAAGTAGTTCGATATTAGAAACCTACAAAGATATAGATAGTGACTTAGATATGCCTTTCAATTTTGTTATACCAGTTTTTGAGAATATGCCGGGAACAAAATGCGCAATGCCTGGCACTCAGTCTATAGTTACGGAAAATATACAGATAACAGCGTCATCTGTTGTGGTGTATAAGTCAAAAAGTAAAAGCTCTACAAAACTTGCTACTTTGAAGAAAAATGCAAAAGTATTGAGGATTGAAAAGGGAAGTAAGAAGGAAAATGGATATATTTGGGACAAAGTGGTTCTAGATAATGGCAAGAAGGGATATATTATATCATCGGGAATTAAACTTATTGATGATATAACAAATTGCAACATAACAGCGATTGCAACAGACCCAGGAAATGTAAGGAATGGACCTGGAACTTCTGGAACAACAGTTTTAACAACATTGACTGTTGGACAAAGAGTTACACTAATTGAAAAAGGCAAGTACAAGAATATAGATGGATACGACTGGTCGAGAATTATTTTGGCAGATGGAACACAAGGATATATAGTAGCAAGGTATTTGGAAGAAGTCTCGGATAATGGCTCTACAAGTAGCGGTTCAGACATTGTGAAAGTAGTTTGCAATGGCGGTTTGACTATTAGGAAAGAGCCTGGAACAAGTTCAGCAATTTTAGGATATGCAGACAAGGGAGACTATTTAACAAGAACAGCTAAGGCGGTATCAACAGCAAATGGTTACACATGGGATAAAGTGGTTACTGATTCAGGCAAGACTGGATATGTAGCAAGAGGCGATGATGACGAGAATTACATAGAGCCAGTAAGCGATTCTAGCTCATCTGCAATAAAGGGAGATGGCTTTAAGACAACGGGTTCTAATGTGGTTTGCGAGCCTAGTACATCAGTAAGCGATATTCTTAAAGAGGCATCGGATGCTGTGATTAAGAATTCTAGTGGCAAGACAGTGACTTCTGGAAACTTAGGAACAGGATATACCGTTAAGTACAATGGAACAACGTATACGGTTGTGAAAAAAGGCGATGTAAACGGTGATGCAAATGTAAAGGCAACAGACTATATGAGAATAAAAAACTATATTATGAATTATTCAACCTTGACAAGTGCTCAAAAACAGGCAGCTGACGTAAATGGTGACGGAACTGTAAGAGCAACAGATTATATGAAGATAAAAAACTATATTATGGGTACTTCGAAAATAACCATATAAAAAACAGGAGGAACGTATGAAAAAAAATAAAACTATTATATTATTATTTACTTTTATTTTTATAATAATATTATCAGGTACGGCATTTGCAGCAAAGGGCAGCTTTTCAATATCAAAGAAATCTGCTAATTTAACAGTAGGGCAATCAACATCATTTACAATATCGGCTTCGAATTGTGAAGGTCAATTTAATATTACTTCATCTGACTCTAGTGTGGTTAAGGTAAGCAGTGCATCCGTCTGGGTAACGGGAAGCCAAAGCATCACCTTAACAGCCGCAAAAGCGGGAACAGCAACTATAACAATAACTGCTGCTAATGTGGGGGACACAAGCGAACAAGAGGTAACAGGAAGCCAATCAATTAATGTTACAGTAAAATCATCTAGCAGTAACTCTGGTAGCAGTTCTAGTGGAAGCTCAAGTAGTGGTTCTAGTAGTTCGGGGTCATCATCTAGCGGTAGCTCTGGCAGCCCTAGCGGATCTAGCAGCTCAAGGAGTGACGATGACGATGACGATGAGCCAACCTTTAGTTCTGTAAATGAAACCGTATATGCAAACGACAGTGTAAATGTTAGAGCAAGTTATAGCACAAGCAGTACATTGCTAGGTTCACTTGAAAAAGGAGACAGTGTAACTAGAACAGGTAGGGGAGACAATGGCTGGAGCAGAGTTAGCTATAATGGCCAGACGGCATACATAAAAAGTAGTTTCTTAACAACGGAAAAGCCAGAAGAATCAAACAACAAGGCTTTGAAATCATTAACAGTAGCTGAGTACAAACTTACACCAGACTTTAGCAGTGATGTAACAGAATACAGCTTAACAGTAGGAGCAGATGTGGAGTCATTAGATATAGAGGCTGTAGCAGAAGATGATGCATCAGAAGTAAAAATTACTGGAAATGATAATCTTCTAATGGGTGAAAATACCATAGAAATATCTGTAACAGCTGAAGACGGAACAGTTAGAACATACAATATATATGTAACAAAAGGAGAGGGAACATCTCTTGGACTATCAGAATTAACAGTGGAAGGATATACCCTAAACCCTGAATTCAGTAGCGATATTTATGAATATACTTTAGACATAACAGATACAAGTGTAACAAGCTTAAATGTAAATGCTATTGCAAATGTAGAGGGTGCAGAAGTAGAGATAGCAGGAAATACTGACCTAAAATTAGGAGAAAATGTTATTACCATACTTATTAGGTCTGACAATGATGAAATAGCTACATACCAAATTAAGGTAAATATATCAGAGCAGGCTGCGGAAAACCAAATTATTGCTGGAATTGATAACAACGACTTATTCCTATATGGCGGAATTGCAGTAGCAGCAGTAATATTACTAATTATAATTATTGTTGTAATTGTAAGACGTAGACGAAAAAACAATGATGATGACGAC
>CALXSA010000005.1 GCA_944390995.1 uncultured Clostridia bacterium | reverse complement strand
AGATGAAGGGCTAGAGACAGGAAATATAACAGCAAGTCCAGTAGAATGGGACAATTACAAAGCAAGTACAACTTTGATAACAAATACAAGCTTTAAAATACAATATCAAATAAATGGAGTAAATGAAGGAAGTTGGTCAGAAGTAGCAAATAGTCCAGTTACAGTAAGCAATTTAGACCACGGCAATACTGTTTATGCAAGACTAACAGATGGAGTAAATGCAGGAGATTATGCTGCAATAAACATACTAGACCGAACAGCTCCAACAGTAAGTGTGAAATTAGATGAAGTGACGGACAGTACAATAAAAGTAACAGTAACTGCAAGTGATGGACAAAGTGGTTTGGCAAGCAGCAATGCATATAAATATTATTTAAATAGTGAATTAAGTCCAAGAGCAACAAGCAGTAACAATACTTACACATATACAGGCTTGACCGGTGGCACAGACTACAACATTAAAGTAGAAGTTGTAGATAAAGGCAATAATATAGGAACAGGCACAGCAACAGCGACGACAAAGAAAACAACTATCGCGGATATAGTTGGAGGTGCAGACTTTACTAATAATACTCCAATAGAAGATGATTTAGGAAATATCGTAATAATACCAGGAGGGTTTGGAGTAGCAGAAGATAGCGGAACAAAAGTAGAAGAAGGAATTGTAATAGAAGATGGAGATGGCAATCAATTTGTGTGGATACAAACAGGAACATATAGAGTGTCTACTTCAATTAATTCGTCAGGACAATTAACTAATAATTTAAGTAGAAGAACATTTACTTCAACTCAAGCAACAGAGGTGAGCGGAGATAGTGTGGTTGAGAGTTATTATTACGGAGAAGGAGATAGCCGCTCTGTAGCATCAGGACAAATAGGAGCATTTAAAGCAAGTGCTGAGTCAACAGCAAATGGAGGAAACGGAGGCTTTTATATAGGGCGTTATGAGCAAGGAATAGGTAATGCGGTTAAAGCAGGAATAGAACCATATGCAGACATAGATAGGGATAATGCAAAAAACCAAGCAGAAACAATGTATACAGGAAATAGTCATGTAGTAAGTGAGCTGATGAGTAGTTATGCGTGGGATACTGCGCTGAATTTTATTTGTCAAACCAATAAGGCAAATGGTGAGGGGTACAATCTTGCTGTAACAGAAGATAGCAATTATGGTAATATAGGGGGAGAAAGGACATTAACAGGGGAATATGAGTCAGACGAGTACAGCAACATATACGATTTCATAGGCAATTGCCAAGAATGGACTACAGAATATTCAACAGATGAATTTATAAGGCGTACAGAATGTGTTAGTAGAGGAGCAGATTATTACTTCTTAAAAGATAGAAGTGCTAGTAGTAGGCAGTCATCTTCAACATCTAACGCATACGGATACATTTCATTTCGTACACAAATCTATGTAAAATAATTTACATTGCAAGTTTTTGCAAGAAAAGACGTGTCCCTAAATTGCAAGGGAACCAAAAAAATTAAGATAGCGGTTGTAAAACTGCTATCTTTTTGATATAATAGGGGTACTTAAATTAAAAGCAATATTTTGCAAAGGAGAAAGACATGTTATTAGCACTTGTAGGTATTACAGGGATAGGTAAGACATATTATTCAGATAAGATTGTAGAAAGATTAGGCTTTGAAAAAGTAAAGACGATTAGAACTAGAGAAATACGCAAGGGAGAGCAAAACGGCAAGACGGGACTTTTCATGACAAAGGAAGAATTGGAAAGTTTAGAGAGAGAAGGGAAAATTGCATATAAGTTTGATGTGTTTGAGGGAACATATGCATATCTTAAAGAAGATATTTTTTCTGACAAGGATATGGTTTTTGAAATGCATTATACAACAATAGGCGACTGGAAGAAGGTTAGACCAGATATAAAGACTATATATATTTTCCCAAAGGATATTAATATTACAAAGAGCAAGATTACAGAGAGAAATTTGAGCAAAGAACAGGAAGAAAAGAGATTGGCAGAAATAGAGGAACATTACAATAGAATGAACAATGAGCAGGAATTAAGGGGAATGTTTGATTATATAATTTATAATAATTATGACAAAGAGTCAGAAGACGAAATTATAAATTTAGTGAGAAAGTTACAAAAAGAAGAAAAACATGTTGGAGCAACAATGTAAATAAAGCGGAGTAAAATTTAGTAAAAAACATGAGGTGTATATGAGTAAAAGTTATTTTGATATAGATGAGAATTTTGAGCAAATAATAAAGGATGCAATGCCAGAAAAGGACGTGCAGGAGATTAACAAAATTTCTACTGGCTGGACTAATATAGTGTTTAGCGTAAAGACTAATGATGGAGAGTATTTTTTCAGGTTTCCGAGAGATGAGTTCTGGTCAAGGACTATTGTTAAAGACTGTGAGTTTTCTGACTTTATAAACGGAAAGACTGAGTTTGATACTGCGCATTTGGAGCTAAATCGTGACAAAGAGGGAAGACCTTTTAGTGTGCATAAAAAGATTGAGGGAACAGCTTTGGCAGATAAGTTTGATGAGCTATCTTCTGAGGATGTGAAAAAGATTTCAAATGATATTGCTAAGTTTATGTATCAGATGCATAAATTAGATTATAAAGAGGAGAAAATTTTTGATATTAATAATATAGGGCTGGAGCTAACAGATTTCTTAGATGAGCTTTTGAGCAGGCATGTTAGCAAAGAGGATATGGAGTTTTGGAAAAATAATTCTCATGGTCAGACGGTTAATTGCATAGTACATGGTGATTTGAATTCAAGCAATGTGCTTATTAACGACAAAAATGAGGTTGTTGCATTTATTGACTTTGGTTTTGGTGGCTATGGTAACAAGTATGATGATATTGGAAGAATTATTGGTAGGTCTCCAGAAGAATTTAAGAATGAGATTGTCAAGAGTTATGAGCAGTACAGTAATGCAAAAATAGATGAACAGACATTGAATAATTCTATTGAAACATGGAGTAATATTGACAGTGCTTATATAAATTACATGCGAAAAATTGGAATTTATGAGTAGAATTGAGCTAATATGAGATTGTAAGCTTTAGTTAGTAATATACTACATAAGAATTTTGAACATAGAAAAATATCTTGAGAAAGGAGCTTAAATATGAAGCTAGATAAAGAAAACACAAGGCAAATTTTAAAGATTGTTATTATTGCAATTATTGTTCTGGTTGCTTTAATTAATATTGAGCCTGTTTGGAATGTGGTGAAAACAACGCTTTCAATTCTTTCGCCTTTTATTTGGGGACTTGCAATTGCTTTTATTCTTAACATTTTCATGACTTTGTATGAGAATAAGTTGTTTAGGCTTGGAAAGAAGAATAAAAGAGGAACAGCACGACAAGATAATAAAACTAAAGTGGCGATTAAAGAAAATGAAAGTTTAAAAGGCAATATTGCCGAAAACAAAGTTTCAGAGCATGAAATTCTTAAAAGCAATATTTCAAAAAGTAAGAAAAAGAGTAAGGTAGAAAGAGCTTTTTCAATCACGTTATCAATTATAACGATAATTGCAGTGGTTACAGTAATTTTAATATTAATAATACCTCAGCTTGTAGAAATAATCACAAACTTTATAAGAAATATACCAAGCTACTTATTATGGCTTAGAGAATTTGCGATAAACATTACAGAGCAATTTCCTGAGGTAAATGATTTCATTCAGAGCATAACTATAGATACAGCTGCTCTACGCAGTGGAATTATGAGCATATCGAAAGATGTTTTAGATGTTACAATAAATCAAATTTCAGGTTTATTTTCAGGTGTTGTAGACTTTATTATAGCAATAATTTTTGCAGTATACATTTTGGCTAATAAAGAGGCGCTAAAGCTACAATCTAAAAAGTTTGTATATGCACGTCTAGATAAAGACAAGGCAGACAGTTTTATAAAAATTTGTAGACTTGCAAGAGATTCTTTCAGAAACTTTTTAACAGGTCAGGCAAAAGAGGCTGTGATACTTGGAGTTCTATGTGCTCTTGGAATGCTAATTTTAGGAATTCCATATGCAGGGCCAATAGGTGCCCTTACAGCGCTAACAGCTTTTATTCCAATTGTTGGAGCATTTATAGGAGGCTTTATAGGCGCGGTTTTGATTGTTGCAGTTGACCCAATTAAGGCATTGATATTTATAATATTTATAATTGTATTACAACAAATCGAAGGAAATTTAATTTATCCACATGTGGTTGGAAAGAATATCGGCCTTCCAAGCATCTGGGTTCTAGTTGCAATTACAGTGGGTGGAAGTTTATTTGGAATTATGGGAATGATTGTTGGTTTACCTATTGTTTCGATAATTTATGCAATTATTACAGAAAACACTAATAGAAGACTAAAGGAGAAGAACCTAGAAAAAGAATTTGAAAGCTAGTTAAAAATGCTGTGAATGATAAATACAAGGTGACATATGAAATTCACAGACTAGAAGAATTGAGAAAAATTTTATGATAAGTATATAATTATACAAATGAAACACATTAAATCTGAAAAAAACACAAAATAGAAAAAACTTCCAATTGACAGAGAAAATACACATAAAGGACATAAAACTAGTGTATAAATATTAGCAAGAAGCCAGTAGAAAACGACTTGAAAATATTTTTGCTGGAATAGAACCTTTAAGAAAGGAAGGATAGAACAATGGAGACAGCAATTCAAAAATGTGAAAATAAGCTGCAAGAAGATTTGGACTATAAGAGGTTAACTCTTATGTACACAGCAGCGCTAAATCAAATTGAGACAAGGATTGAATCAATAAACAATGAGTACAAGACATTACATAAATACAACCCTATAGAACATATTAGTGCTAGGATAAAAAGCAAAGAGAGCATAAATAAAAAACTTATGAAAAAAGGCTTAGATTTAAACTATGAAAATATGGTTAAAACTATTAATGATATAGCTGGAATTCGTATTATTTGTTCTTTTATACCTGATATTTTTAAGGTTGTTGAACTTTTTGAAAATATGCAAGATATTACAATTTTGAAGAAAAAAGATTATGTAACAACACCTAAAGAAAGTGGATATTCAAGTTACCACCTAATTATAGCTGTACCAGTTAGTTTATCAGTTGGAACAGTTGCGGTTAAGGTTGAAGTACAAATAAGGACAATGGCTATGGACTTTTGGGCAAGCTTGGAACACAAAATAAATTACAAGTATGATAAGCAAGTACCAAAGGGAATTAAAAAGGAATTAAAAGAATGTGCTAAAATGACACAAAAACTTGATAAGAGAATGTCTCACTTGGGAAGAAATTTAATGGAAGATGAAAAGCAAATAATAAAAGAGATTACAGCTGAGTATACAACAGTGTATAATACTAGCGCAGCATTGCTTACTGGAAATGTGGGTGGCTAAGGAAGGATATATAATAACAATTATTTGTTAAATTTTGCTTAAGGGAGCATGTAACAAAAGGAGCATACAGTGCAAAACTTAATTATTGATTCAAGAATTAGAGAAATAGAGTACGAGTATTTAAAGCAATATTTTAATGTGATAAAACTACCTTTGTCTGACGAAGTGTATGAGGAGATTTCTGGTCACAGCGATATTTTCTATTGTAGAATAGACAATAAAATTATTGCTGCACCAAATGCTCCTATAAATAGCTTGTTGCCTATTGCTATAGGACAAAAGGCAGTAGGCAAAACTTATCCAGATGATGTGCTATATAATGCTTGCCAAATCGGAAATAAAGTTGTGGGCAGCAAATATACAGATGAAAGCATTAAGCCAGATATTTTGGTCAAACAAGGATATGTGAAGTGCTCTGTATGTGTTACGGGTTCTAATTCTTGCATTACAACTGACAAAGGAATTGAAAAGACTTTGAGTGAGCATGGTATAGAAGCATTATTCATTGAGGAAGATGATATAAAACTACTAAAGAAGGATAGGACTGTTTCAAGCATGAAGGGCTTTATAGGTGGGGCAACATTTGTTTTTGATGGTAAGTTTGTGTTGTTTGGAGATATTGACAATTTATCAAACAAGGCAAAAGTGCTAGAGCACTTAAAAAGACATAAGTTAGAGCTTGTTGATTTTAAAGGTTTAGATATTTATGATTATGGTGGAGGACTAATTATTTAAATGTCAGATAAGGCTAAACGACCTATTGTTAAGAAATAACATTCAACACACATGATTATTTTTCATACTATATATTATAGGAGGAAAATGATTATGTGTAAACTTGATTTTTGCAAAAAAGTAAAATTTTTTTGTTTTTTTGCATTGATATTAATAATTGTAGCAGTTATAATATTTGTGGGAACAAATGTGCCCAATATGCAAAAAGATATTTTTGTGGCAGTCGCTCGAACTGGTGACAATACAGCTGTAGGAAATGCAATTATAAATTTTAGTGAAAACCAAATTGAAGAAGGAAATGCCATATCGCATACACCAGGAACAAGTGAAATAATGATTAATGACGACGGCATATATCAAATTTCGTATCAATTAACTGGTGTGGATCAAACAGTTAGTAGATTCAATTTTAATGCAATTCTTCTGGTAAATGGTGTGCCACAGCAAGATACTTTAAATGAAGGAGCTGTTCTTACTGAAGATATAGTAAATAATAGATATACACTTACTGCTACCGTAATTTCGAGACTTAGTGCAGGAGATACTCTACAATTAGGTGCATTATCTCTTGAAGATGTCACATATCCAAATGCGAGAATTGATATAGAAAAAATTGGATAGTGTAGCTGTTATAATAGGAGGAATTATGAGCTGGAAAAATTTTTTGAAAGATAAATTTATCTATATTGTTTTAATACTTTTTGCGGTTATTAGCTCGGAAATTTTGCTTATACCTTTTGAGATAGCCGCACCTATAAAGGTTTATATCGGGGTTGTTCCGATAGTGGCAATGGTTATATCTTTTTTGGTGGAATACTATAGAAAAAATAACTTTTATAAAACACTAGAAGAAAGACTAAATGCATTAGAAGAAAAGTATTTAATTTCAGAAGTCATAACTTCTCCTAATTTTACTGAAGGTAAGATTTTAAAAAATTGTTTGCAAGAAACAGGAAAGTCAATGCTTGAAAGGGTAGACAAGTACAAGTATTTGCAGAACGACTATAAGGAATATATTGAGTTATGGATACATGAAATAAAATTACCTATTGCAACAGGCAAAATGATTATTGAAAACAACAAGTCGGACGTAACAAAAAGTATTGACCAAGAATTAGACAAGATAGATGACTATGTGGAGCAAGCACTCTTTTACGCTAGGAGTAATAACGTAGAAAAAGATTATTACATAAAAAAGACAAGCCTAGAAGAAATGGTAAACAATATGCTTATTAAAAACAAGGATGCCTTGCTTGAAAATAAAATAAATATTGCTCTGCATGATTTACAGTATACAGTAAATACTGATAATAAGTGGCTTGTATTTATTCTTAGCCAGATTGTGCAAAACTCTATAAAGTATAGCAAAGAAGATGATAAGAACATAGAAATATTTGGAGAGGAAAACAAGGAGAAGGTAAGTTTACACGTAAAGGATAATGGCATAGGAATAAAAAGTGGAGAGCTGCCAAGAGTGTTTGACAAAGGCTTTACAGGAACTAATGGAAGAATTAATGGGAAAAAGTCAACAGGCATAGGTTTGTACCTATCTAAGAAATTATGTGACAAATTAGGGTTAAGTATAGAAATAACGTCTAGTGAAAATGTTGGAACTGAACTTATTATTACTTTTCCCAAAGGAACATTTTTAAACGAAGTGTTAAGTTAGAGACATATGATATAAAACAGTATGGAGTTTACTGTTTTAAAAAGCGAATAGATAAACCTTACATTTTTGTAAGGTTATTGTAATATTTATCGATTGTTCTTTTGTGAAAAATCTACTAAAATATATGTAGATTGAAAAATAACTGCTTAGCAAAAGAACAATTATTTTGTTCCGAGTAGAAAATGAAGGAGGTTAAAATGAGTAATATTTTAGAGGTGAAAAATATTGAGAAGTATTATGGTAATAAGTCTAACTTAACAAAGGCTATTGATAACATTAGCTTTAATGTGCAGAGTGGCGAGTTTGTTGGAATAATGGGAGCGTCTGGAAGCGGTAAAACGACACTTTTGAATTGCATTTCAACAATAGATAGAGTAACAGCAGGGCATATTATAATAGATGGAAAGGATATAACTAAGCTAAAAGGAAATCACTTAAATAAATTTAGACGTGAACAACTTGGTTTTATTTTTCAAGATTTCAATTTATTAGATACCTTAACCGCATATGAAAATATAGCATTGGCTCTTACAATACAGAGGGTAGCACACAAGGAGATAGACAAAAGAGTAAGAGAAATTGCTGAAAAGTTGGAAATAACGGACATTTTAAAGAAATATCCATATCAAATTTCAGGTGGACAAAAGCAAAGGGTAGCATCAGCAAGAGCTATAATTACAAACCCAAAACTTATTTTAGCAGATGAGCCAACAGGAGCATTAGATAGCAAGTCTGCAAGACAACTTTTGGAGACTTTTGAAACATTAAACAGTAACTTAAAAGCTACAATTCTTATGGTTACACATGATAGTTTTTCTGCTTCATATGCTAACAGAATTCTATTTATTAAAGATGGAAAAATATTTAATGAATTGATAAAAGGTGAAGATACAAGAAAACAATTCTTCGAGAAAATTATTGAAGTTCAAACCTTGCTTGGAGGTGAACTTGGCGATGTTATTTAAGTTATCTTTTAAAAATATGAAAAAAAGCTTCAAAGATTACGCAATATACTTTCTAACATTAGTATTAGGAGTTGCAATATTTTACATGTTCAACTCACTAGATAGCCAAGAAGCAATGCTACAAGTATCAAGCTCAACAAGGGAACTTGTGCAATTGTTAGTAAGGTTACTAAGCATGGTGTCTGTATTTGTTGCAGTAGTCCTAGGTTTGCTAATTGTGTACGCAAACAATTTCCTAATTAGCAGAAGGAAAAAAGAGTTTGGTATTTACATGACTTTGGGAATGGGCAGAAGGCAAATTTCTAAAATAATTTTACTAGAGACGATTTTAGTTGGAATAATTTCGCTTGCAGTTGGCTTAGTAATTGGCGTGTTTGGCTCACAGTTTATGTCTATATTAGTAGCAAAACTGTTTGATGCAGATATGAGCCAGTTCCAATTTGTATTTTCACAAGAGGCTTGCATAAAAACATGTATTTACTTTGCGGTAATGTATATAGCAGTAATTATATTTAACACAATAAGCATATCAAGATATAAACTAATAGACCTAATTAATGCTACAAAGAAAAACGAAAAAATAAAGATAAAAAACCCAGTTGTATGTATTATTATATTTATAATAGCAGTAGTAATGCTTGCATATGCATATTATAAAGTAACAATCGGAGCAAACACACTTCGCACAGCAGAACAAATGTTACCAATAATTTTAATGGGTATTGTGGCAACATTTTTAATATTCTGGTCACTATCAGGCTTTATTTTAAGAGTTGTACAATCACGAAAAAAACTTTATCTAAAAGATACCAACATGTTTGTACTAAGGCAACTAAACAATAAAATAAACACAACAGTGGTTAGCATGAGTGTAATTTGCTTAATGTTATTTATGACAATTACTGTACTTTCATCTGCATTATCTTTGAGAAATTCAATGCAAGCAGACTTACACGAAATGACGCCTGTGGACGTAAATCTATACAAACCAGCATATTTACCAGATGACGGAAAACACCAAGAAGAAGCAATAGAAGACTCAAAGCAGCCGGTATCGTATACCTTAGAAAATAATGGCTTTGATATGAATAAGTTAAAAGATGTAGTCGAAATACCAATATATGCTACAAATGACTTAACGTTGAAATATACTTTAGGAAGTACTTTTGAAGAAGCACAACGTAATTTTTCAATGCTAATGTATGATACAGCAGAGACAATTATTAAAATATCTGATTATAATAAGATTGCAAGAGCATATGGACTAGAAGAATATAGCTTAGCAGATAATGAGTATATAATGCTTTGTGACTTTGATAATATGGCCGAATTAAGAAATAAGGCATTGTCTAAAAACGAACCAATAGAACTTTTTGGAAAACAATATTATCCAAAATATACAGAATGCAAAAGTGGCTTTATATACATGTCTACAAGCCATATTAATACAGGAATTGTATTAGTTCCAGATACTGCCAATATTCCAACAGAGGCAACAGAGGAATACTTTTTAGCAGCTAATTATAATGCAGAGACCGAAGAAGAAAAACAAGCAATTGAGAAAATTTTAGTTGATGCAGACGAAACAGACTTGATAAATAATATGATGAGCAAAGGAATTGCAGTTGATGGATTTACAAAGATTTCTATTGTTGAAGCAAGTGTGGGTATCGCTACAATAGTGGTTTTTGTGGCAATATACTTAGGAATAGTATTTCTTATAGCAAGTAGCGCAATTCTTGCATTAAAGCAATTGACAGAGAGCTCTGACAATAAGGAGAGATATATTATTTTAAGGAAAATTGGCGCTGACGAAAAAATGATAAATTCAGCATTGTTTAGACAGATTGGAATATTCTTCATGATACCACTTATATTAGCAATAATACATTCAGTATTTGGTATACAGTTTGGTTTAATCATGTTGTCAGGCTTAGCAAGTGCAGATGAACTATTGCCTTCAATAATTGCAACTGTTGTTATAATTGCAGTAGTATATGGTTTATACTTCTGGGCGACTTACAGTGGTAGCAAGGCAATTATTAGAAATAATGATTGATTCTAGATTTAATAATGTCTATATAATAACCTAGAAACACTGTATATTAATCAAATATTTTCATAATATACAGTGTTTCTAGGTTTAAATGTCAATAATATAAAACAAATTAATAAAACTTTAATTTTTTAGAGGTTGCAAAAATGGCATAATAGTTATAAAATAGAATACATAATAAGCGTAAGCAAAGGAAGTGAGATATTGACAAAGAATAAGAGAAGTAGAGCGCAGGAAGATGAAATTCCTAAGTCAGTGCTTAAAATGAAGCAGGAGAAAGAGAGAAGGGAAGAAGCGGAGAGAGCAAAAAGAGAGGGAAAGAATGGAAAAACCGCTGGAAATAAAAAGGATGCGAAACGTTCAAAGAATGATAAAAAGAAAAAGCTACTGAAAAAGGTAATATTATTTATAATTATTGTTGCAATTATCATTTTGGCGATTTCTTTGGGAGTATCAGCTTACAGTTGGAAAGTGCTTAGCGAGGATATGTTTGTTAACGAACATTCTACTGTAATAGATAAAGAGGGAAATGTAATTGCAGAGCTTGGAAATGAACAGAAAAAAATTAAAACAGATATATCAGAAATGCCACAGTATTTGTTGGATGCTTATGTGTCAATAGAGGACGAGAGGTATTATTCTCACCATGGAATAGACATTAAAAGAACTGGTGGAGCAATACTTTCATATGTGACTCATTTTGGCAATTCTTCATATGGTGGAAGTACAATAACACAGCAGCTGGTGAAGAATTTAACTGGTGACGATACAGGTTCTGTTACTCGTAAGATTAAGGAATGGTGGAAGGCGTTTTTATTAGAAAGCTATTTTACTAAAGAGGAAATTTTGGAGATGTACCTTAATGTAATTTACGTAGGACCTAATATTTATGGCGTTGGAGCGGGTGCTGAATATTATTTTAGCAAGGATGTGTCTAACCTTTCGCTTGCTGAATGTGCATATTTAGCCGGAATAAATAATTCGCCTAACTCATATAACCCATTCGGAGATAGTGATAACAATGAGCTTATAGAGGATAGAACACTTACTGTTTTGCAGAAAATGTTAGAGCTTGGCGAGATAACAGAGAGCGAATATAACGGGGCTGAAACAGAGGTGAAAAATGGCCTAGACTTTGATGAAGGAAGTATAGATACTGGCGATATAATATATTCATACCATACTGATGCGCTAATTACAGATGTAATAAATGATTTGGCAGAGGAAAAGAATATTTCTACAGAGTTTGCACAAAACTACTTATATTTATCAGGTGCTACAATTTACAGTACACAAAATTCTGAAATTCAAGATAAAGTGGAAAACGAGTTTTTGAAAAACCAATACGTGCTATATTCTTCTGATGGGGAAACAACTTCCCAAGCTGCAATGGTTATTATGAACCATCAAACAGGAGAAGTTTTAGCTTGTACAGGAGGACTCGGAGAAAAAGAAACATTTAGAGGCTTAAATAGAGCGACACAGAGCCAAAGACAAACAGGTTCATCAATAAAACCACTTGCAGTATTGGCACCGGGTATTGATAAAAAGATATTTACAGCCTCAACAATATATAATGACAAGAAGACAACATTCAGTGATGGATATGCACCAGGCAATAATTCTGGATATTTAGGAGAAATTACAGTAAGAAGGGCGCTTGAGTCGTCTCAGAATATACCTTTTGTTGAGATGATGGAGCAAGTCACTCCTAGAAGGGCGATTTCATATCTTGAAAACATGGGAATAACCTCACTTACACAAGAAGATGAAAGCTTGGCATTAGCACTTGGAGGCTTGCAACATGGTATCACTCCACTTGAAATGGCAGGAGCATATGCAACAATAGCAAATGACGGTGTATACATAGAGCCAACATTCTACACATCCATTGTAAATAGTAAAGGCAGGTCAGTTCTTGAAGCAAAACAAGAAAAAAGAACAGTGTTCTCAGAGCAGGTAGCATTTGTGCTAAAACAATTGCTAAAACAACCAGTTGAAGGAAGATATGGAACAGCAACATATTGCTCAATTTCAGGTATTGATGTAGCAGCGAAAACTGGTACGACTGACGACAACTACGACAAATGGCTATGCGGTTTTACACCATACTATACAGCTGTTACATGGTATGGCTTTGATAATAACGAATCAATCTACTACTATAACCAAAACCCGGCTGGAATAATTTGGGCAAATGTTATGAGAAGTGTGCACAATGGTTTGACTGGCGCAAGGTTTACAGAACCAAGCTGGATAACTACAGCAGAAATATGTGCCGACACCGGAATGTTAGCTAGAACAGGCTGCACCAACACATATACAGAATACTACTTATGGGGCACAGAACCAGACTTGTGTACAAAGCACTCAGGAAGTAAAGTTTCAGCAAGTCAATCCACACAAGAAGATGAGGATAAAGTATATGTTGATGATGACAATGACTTAGAACTAAACCCTAACGACGAAGAAGAAGCACCAGAGGTAGAACCTACAAACATTATTGAGGAGGAAAACACGGTAGACGACGAGCCAATAGATGTACCTGAGAATAATACAGTAGAGGAAGAAAATAATGTGGATAGTGGCTCAAACAACAACAATGCCGAGTCGGAAAATACAGTAATAGACGACACACCATCAGGAAACGAAGATAATGAAGAAGAACCAGAGCCACCTCGAGAGAATACAACAGTGCCAGAGCCACCGCAGGAAAATGATACTACGGTGGCTGACGAGCCGGCAGATAGTGAGGAGTAGGTAATAGCAAACAATTTTAAAAACTTGAAAAAATTTTTATATTTGCGAAAAGTGGCAAAAAACAAAAAAAGATACCTGCGAAAAGTGGCAATACTTCAAAAAAGATACCTGCAAAAAATGGCAAAAATATTGAAAAAAGCATGCTCTTATGATAAAATTTAATATGTGGAGGGAAGATTATGCAGAGATTATTTGAGAAAAAGTTACAAGATTGGAAAAAAACAGGAATGAAGAAGCCATTAATTTATACAAAAAGTATTTATGTGTTGGCGGAATGCCAGAGGCAGTAAACAATTTTATAGAAAATGACCTAGATATATTAAAGTTTGACTCTCATATTTTATCAGACATAAAAGATATGTATGTGGCTGATATGAAGAAATATGTTAGTAGCAATTTAGAGACAGTCAAAATTGAGAAAGTATATAAAAATATTCCAAGCCAATTGGCTAAAGATAACAAAAATTTCCAGTATAACTATATAGAAGAAGGAGGCAGGAAAAGAAAATACGAAAGCTCTATTGATTGGTTAGTTGCTTCAAAAATGGTTTTAATAAATTACAATTCGAAGCGAATGGAGATACCTTTAAAAGTTTATATTGATGAGAACAATTTTAAATTGTATTTAAGTGACGTTGGAATACTTACAAATATGAGTGAAATAAAATTTCCAGACATAATGCTAGATAGAACTTTTATCTACAAAGGAGCTATTACAGAAAATTATATTGCGCAAGAGTTAACTTCTAAAGGAGAATCATTATATTACTGGACCTCAAATAGAAGTGCAGAAATTGACTTTGTTTTATATAGTGAAGAAGATGGAATTATACCTATAGAAGTAAAGAGCGGAAACAATGTGAAATCAGTAAGCTTAAACATGTATATCAAAGAGTATAAGCCTAAATACGCTATAAGGTTTTCAACTAGAAATTTCGGCTTTGAAAATAACATTAAGGCTATTCCGTTATATGCAGCCTTTTGTATAAAATAAAAGCTAAGAAATGTTAACGCCAAATAGAAAAATCTTACGGTATAATGGCTTTATATACTTTGCTTTTATGTAATAAGAATGTAAAAAACTATTACTGTAACTTGTTTTTTGCAATTTTACAAAAAAACCTACACAAAATAAAAAAAGTATGCTACAATAAAATTGTATGAAAAATAAAAAATAAAGGAGGAATTTATAATGTCAGGACACTCAAAATGGCATAACATTCAAGCAAGAAAAGGTAAAGTAGATGCAGCAAGAGGAAAAATATTTACAAAACTAGGTAGAGAATTATTAATAGCAGTTAAGCAAGGTGGCCCTGACCCGGCTGGTAATTCTAAACTTAAAGACGTAATAGCAAAATGTAAGGCAAACAACATGCCAAACGACACAATTAACAATGCGATAAAGAAAGCTTCAGGAGCAGGCAACAGTGAAAACTACGAAGAAATAACATATGAAGGCTATGGACCAAGCGGAGTTGCAGTAATTGTAGAAGCAAGCACAGACAACAAAAACAGAACAGCAGCAGATGTAAGACATGCTTTTGATAAAGCAGGTGGAAACTTAGGAACATCTGGTTGCGTATCATACATGTTTAGCAAAAAAGGCGTTATTGTAATAGATAGGAGTACAACAAATTTGTCTGAGGATGATATGATGATGCTTGCACTAGACAGCGGAGCTGAAGATTTCGAGGCTAGCGAAGAATGCTACGAAATAACAACAGAGCCAGGAGATTTTTCAAAAGTTAGAGAGGCATTGGAAGAAAAAGGTATAGAATTCTTAGAGGCCGAAGTACAAATGGTTCCATCTACATATGTCAAACTAGACGAAAAAGATGGGGAAAAAATGCAAAGATTAATTGACAACTTGGAAGATTTGGATGATGTTATGGCTGTTTATCACAACTGGGAAGAAAATTGAAAAATAGAAGGGAGAAAATATGAAGAAAAAAGGAATCTTAATTGCAATTATAGTACTAATTGTACTTTTAGTTTTAGCAGGAGGAGCTTTTGCATATATATATTTTGCTACTGATTTATTAAAAACGGACAAGGAGTTATTTGCAAAATATGCAGTACAGATGGGAGACAGTGAAAATGGTTTCATACCATCGATTTTAGAGGAATATGGAAATAAAAAGAGTACTACGGCGTATGAGAATAATGGTAGTATTTCAGCGAATACAACGATAACGGCAGATACTTCTGCTGATTCAACTTTACAGGAATTAAGTAGTGTATTGGAGCAAGCAAACGCAGCAAATATTAGCTTTTCTGGTAGAGTAGATAATGCAAATAAAAAAGCTGAACAAAACATAGTATTAAATTACTCAGATACAGTTAATTTTCCATTTAACTATAAACAAGATGGAGATGTGTATGGCTTACAGGCAGATGTTATTTCGCCAAACTATATAGCTTTTGAGAATAATAACTTGCAGGAATTTGCTCAGAAATTAGGAGTGACTGATGTAAGTAGCATACCAAACAAAATAGAATTTAAGGAAATTCAATCTTTAAAATTTACAGATGAAGAAAAGACACATATTTTAGAGCAATATGTAATGCCGGTATTTGAAGGCTTGGCTGATGAAAAATTCACAAGAGCAGAAAACACTGACGGTTCTATCACATATACTTTATCTATAACTAATATTGAGCTTAGGAATATTGAGGTTCAGATGCTTGAAACTTTAAAGAATGATACAATGATGTTAAACAAGATTAATACAATATTGCAAGAGATTTATAGTGTCAGTGCATTGAGCGAAACAGTGAATGGAGAAGATGCTACAAATGCAATAGAAATAACAGCTGAAGATATTGACAATACCATTGCTAATTTAAATGAGGAAAATCTAAAAGAAGTTATGGTAGCAATAAGTGTAACACAAAATGATGGTGTTACAAATAGAATTTCAGCGACTCAAGAAGGTACAACAATTACATTAGGTAAAGAGCAGGCAAAAGGCAGTGTTACATATGAACTTACTGTGCTAGTACCAAATAACGACGAAGAAAGTGTAGCAGAAGGAGCACCAGAATCTGCAACTATTACTTTTACAATGGCATACTCTGGTCTAAATACTAATAATACGACAGAAACTATATCAATGAATCTTACTGCTCCTGGACTATATAGTCAAAACTACTCATATACAAATGCTCTAACTTTTGGAAATACAGTTACTTTTGATGCATTCCCAGAAGATACAGCATATCTTAATAATTCTAGTGCAGAGGAGATTGTATCATTTTTAAGTCAAGTAGGACAAATAATTGCTCAAAATAACGAAAACCAAATGAACCAAATTGGTTTTCCAACCGATATGACTAACCCTATAATTGCGTGGTTTGTAGGTCCTGCACGTGCCATGTTTTTATACAACACGGCTGCATCTGCCATTGGGTCATCACAACCAGATTTCTCAAGTGCTGAAGCAGAACAAGGACAGCAAGCTTTCAATGAAGCGATGATGTATGAAGACCAACATATGCTAAACGTTGAGTATTGGGTAAATGAAGCATTAGTAGATATAGAAAATGCAAATGCAATATATTAAAATAAATTCAATAAAAATAGTTCTAAAATAAAAAGATACAGCATATATTATAGTATATATGTTGTATCTTTTTTATGTGTGTTAACAGGGGAGATGGATAACAAATGAAAAACAGAGTTCTAGCGCTCATGGAATATTTTCCGAGCGAGGCGAGAAATAAGATGATGGGGTACAATTTGGACGAGCTCGAGGAAATACGTTTGCGTACAAATAGAAATATTTTTTTAAAGTTAGGACAAGAGGAGAAAAAAGTAGAGCATATTATAACAACTGAGGAGCTTTTGGAAATTTTGCAAAGAGTTTGCGATAATTCTATTTATACATATCAGAGCCAAATTTGTAATGGATACATAACGGTAAAAGGTGGACATAGAGTAGGCATTACGGGAAATGTAGTGTTTAAAGATGGACAGGTAATTAATATTTCACATATATACAGCTTGAATTTCAGAATAGCAAGGCAAGTAATTGGGTGCAGCAAAAAGGTTTTGCCATATATTCTAAACATACCAGACAATAGCATATATAACACTGTTATTTTATCTCCGCCTGGTAGAGGAAAGACGACTCTTTTAAGAGATAGCATTAGAAGTATAAGCAGTGGAATACCAGAATATGGCTTTAGAGGGCTTAATGTTGGTGTGGTTGATGAAAGAGGTGAAATTGCAGCCATGTACAAAGGTGTTCCGCAAAACGACTTAGGAGACCGAGCAGACATTTTGGACAATGTTTCAAAAGCTTTAGGAATGAGGATGCTGGTGCGCTCTATGAGCCCAAGGGTGATTGTGGCGGATGAAATTGGTACAAGCGAAGATGTGGAGGCTATCAATTATGCGGTTTGTTCAGGTGTAAAGGGGTTGTTTAGTGCACATGGGTCAAGTTTTAATGATATTGTGCAAAGTCCCATATTGGGTAGGCTATATGAGATGGGACTTATAGAAAGAATTATTCTGATTGAAAATAATAGAAGTATAAGTCTAGTTTATGAGAAAAATAACAAATGAAAAGGAGAATGAAGTATGTTTTTTATAAAAATGTTTATTTTAATTTTAATTTTTCTAGCTAGTTTACAGGCTGGAAAAATAATTTCAAAAAAATTTTTTAGCAGAGTATCTGAATTAAAGGATATGAAAAATGCACTTAATATGTTTTTGACAAAAATAAGGTTTACATATGAGTCAGTCCCAGAGAGCTTTAGAGAGATAGGAGATGGCATAGATGGAAATATTGGTAAAATATTTAGAGTTTCGGCAGAGCAAATGAAAGAAAAGCCAGCAGGCGAGGCTTGGGAGGAGACCATAGATAGGCTTGATACAAATTTGAAAGATGAAGATAAATCTATTTTAAAGAATTTAGGAAGATTGCTTGGAAAGACTGATTTGGAGGGACAGGTTAGCGAAATAAAACTAGTGCAAGAGTTTTTAAATACACAAATAGACGTGGCGGAAAGAGAAAAACAAAAAAACGAAAAGCTATACAGAACTCTTGGAGGAGTAGTCGGTTTGGCAATTGTTATTATTTTGGTCTAAGCTGGCAAGTAGAAGAAAATAGGTTACTTATATAAAACTTAAAAATAGTCAAGTTTATTCTATATTTAGTGGAGGTCTGAAATGAATATTGATTTATTATTTAAAATTGCAGCAATAGGAATTTTGGTGGCTGTTTTACATCAAGTGCTAGTTAGAGCTGGCAGAGAAGACCAAGCAATGATGACGACTTTGGCAGGACTTGTAATTGTTCTTACTCTTGTTATAAAGGAAATAAGTACATTGTTTAATTCGGTTAGAACAATGTTTGGACTATAAATAAGTATAGTTATTGGCTAAGAATTATGATGCTAATTTTGTTAAGTTAGCAAATAGAATTTAGCGAAAGGAAGCAATTTATGGATATTGTAAAAATAATAGGCGTGGGACTGATTGCTCTGATAATAATTATTATTGTTAGGCAGTACAAGCCTGAGTTTACATTATATATATCACTACTTGCTGGCGCAATTATTTTGCTGTTTCTAATGGATAAAATAGATGCAATTATTTCAATGCTTACGACGTTGTCTAATAAAACTGCAATAAATAATGAATTTCTGGTTCTGCTAATAAAAATAACAGGAATTGCTTTCCTTACTGAATTTGCAGTGAGTGTATGCAAGGACAGCGGAGAGAGCGCTATAGCAAATAAAATAGATATGGGTGGCAAAGTAATAATAGTTTCAATGTCAATTCCTATTATATCTAGCCTACTTGAAACAGTTGTGGAAATTCTACCATAGGGTTTATAGGTAAAACCTTTTTAAAACCTAAATATATTATATAAGGGAAAGAAATGAAAAGATATATTATAGTTTTGCTTATTTTATTATTTCTCATCCCGAATGTAGTTTATGCGACAGAAGAATTAAGCCAAGAGCAGATAATTCAGTCTCAGCAGGAAAGCTTGAATATAAACTCATTTATTAAAGAGGCGGAAAAATACACAAAAGATGTATATGAAGACATTGACATGGGTGAGCTGTTTTCTTCTGCAATTACGGGAAGCATTGATAATCAGACGATTTTTAAAAGTCTGGCCAGAGCAATGCGGTGGAGAAGTATTAGATAGCATTTCAGTTCTTGCAAGTATCTTAGTTATTATTGTTATACATAGTATTTTGAAGAATATTAGTGATGGACTTGAAAATAAGGGCATTGCGCAAATTACATATTATGTACAATTCATACTTATAGTGGCATTAGTCATGACAAACTTTGTACAAATTTTGGACATTGTGAGGGAATCGATTCAGAGTTTAGTGGGCTTTATGAATTCATTAATTCCAATACTAATTACTCTTATGATTTCGACAGGAAGTATTGTTTCTGCAAATATGATGCAGCCTATATTGCTATTTATAATAACTTTTATGGGCAATTTTATCACAGGAATAATAATACCACTTGTACTTATTTCAACCTCATTGGGAATAGTGTCGAAAATATCTGACAGAATTCAGGTGGACAAACTTTCTAAGTTTTTCAAAACAAGTGTGGTTTGGATTTTAGGTGTGACACTTACTTTGTTTGTTGGACTGGTTTCCATAGAAGGTACATTAAGTAGTAGTGTTGATGGGGTTACAGCTAAAACCGCAAAAGCAGCCGTGTCTAGTTTTATACCAGTTGTGGGAAAAATTTTAGGAGATGCAGTAGATACAGTAATTGGGTGTAGTTCAATACTAAAAAATGCCACAGGCATTATTGGAATAATAGTTTTAATTGGGATTGCAATAGGACCAGTTATAAAGCTAACAATCTTGATGGCAATATACTATTTGGGAGCAGCACTGTGCCAACCGATTGCAGATGACAAGATTATAAAATTACTAGAGCAAATGGGAGATACATTTAAAATACTTCTTGCTATAATGTGTAGTTTGTCAGTGATGTTTATAATAGGAACAACTTTAGTTATTAAAATTTCCAATAGTGGAATGATGTATAGATGAGTTAGGAGGGGATAGATATTGATTGGATAAGTAATTGGGCTGGTGGAATTGTTGTGGCCATTATAATTGGCACTGTAATTGAAATGATATTACCAGAAGGAAATTGCAAAAAGTACATTAAAGTAGTAATTGGCATTTATATTGTATTTACAATTGTATCCCCAGTCATAACGAAATTTACAGGTGAGAGCATATCAGTTTCGGAAGAACTAGAAATAAACAAGTATATACAAGAGGCAGAAAACTCTGTAGTTACAGGTAATTCAATTAGTACTGACAACCAGAATAATATTATGAGTATGTATATTTCAGGTTTAAAAGAAGATATAGCAGCAAAGCTTAGAACAAAGGGGTATGAGGCTAGCAATATCGAAGTAAAAATTGCGGATATGGAAAATTACACTATAAATTCAATAAGTCTGCAAGCGGTTAGACTACAGGAAGATAAGGACACAGACGAGCCAGAGGCACAAGAAAGTGTGAATACAGTTGAGAAGATAGAAAGTGTAGAAAAGGTGGATATAGATTTAGATAATAGCAAAACGAATGGGGAACATAGTAATACCGAAAATGATACTACGGAAAAGATTGAGGAAAAACTGTCAAACAAAGAAATAAAGGAAATAAAGGAGTATTTGAGTAGTGTGTACGAGGTAAGAGAAGACAATATTACAATAAATTGAAACCATAAACTAAGCGACTTTTATGAGATTATAGAATAAAGGAGTGGGTGATAATGTTTAAGGATAAATTTAAAAAGTTTTTGCCAAGCAAAGAGGGAGAAGAACCAAGCAATAAAAGAAAGTTGGAAAATATAGTTGTTTTTGTTGTGATTTTGGTAATAACTATAATTGTCATTAATGTTATATGGAATGGCAATGATGAAAGCAAAAACGAGGTTCCAGCTGATTCAAATAAAAGATTGGCAGAGGAAAATTTTGAAAATAATATTGTGCAAGGGGCAAATACAGATGACAGCAAATTGGTTAGCGATTTAGAGAATATATTATCTAATATAAATGGAGTCGGACAAGTAAAAGTTATGGTCACTTACTCTGAGACTAGCAAAGTTATGCCTGTATACAACGAAGAAAGTACGGAGGAAAATACTGAGGAAACAGATAGTGAGGGTGGTACAAGAAAGGTAACTCAAACTGATACTAGAAAAGAAGTTATATATGAAGAAAGCGATGGAAATAAAAGTCTAATTACTCAAAGTGTTGTAAGCCCAAAAGTTGAAGGGGCAATTATAACTGCTGAAGGAGCAAATGATGCTAATGTTAAAAACAATATAATAGAGGCCGTTAGTGCCGTTACCGGACTTGCTACTCACAAAATACAGGTTTTTAAAATGTCTAGTTGATTTAATTAAATTTTAGTAAGAGCCATTAGTAGAGGCTATAGGTGGTTCGAAAGGAGTTAACTATGAAAAAGGTGTTTAAGAAAAATCAAATTGTTATTTTTGTTATTGGGCTTATGCTAATTACAGCAGGGTATTTGAACTTTACGAATACTGAGCAATCTTTAGAGACAGGAGCGCTTGCTGATGCTGAAGAATTGGCGAGTTTGGGAGATGCGAGGCTTGTTAGCAGTTCAAATATTGTGGAGACAAACTCGGTTTCAGATGAGACTGGAGCTGAAGCGGAGACCAATATATTAAATGAGAATGTTATAGAAGATGAGGTACAAGAAGATAATGTACTTACCGAAGCAAATGTAGTAAGCAATACTGTTTCGGATGGAGACTTACAAGAAACGAGTGTTATGAATACAGACCAATATTTTTCCACATCTAAGTTAGAAAGGGAGACTATGTATTCTCAGAGAGTAGAAAATTATCAAGAAATTCTTAATAATTCGAATGTTAGCGAAGCTCAAAAAAAGCTTGCACAAGAGGAGATTACTGCAATAGGAGAGGAGCAGAACGCAATTATGATAGCAGAAAATTTAATAAAGACAAAAGGAATAGAAGACTTAGTAATTCTTGTAAATGAGGATAGTGTGAATGTTATAATCAAAGGGGAAGAACTCGAAAAAAACCAAATCGCGCAAGTTCAAAATATTGTTATGAGAGAACTTGATGCTAAAATAGAAAATATACATATTATGAATAAGTAGTCCTATTAACATAAAGTTTAGGTGGAATGGTTTATTTTTTTGAAAATTCATGATATAATATATTATGTTGCAAACCGTTCAAGTCCTTATGAAATAATTTTTTTGAGGAGGAAAAATGTTATGAAGGACAAAATGTATTTACCAAGAGAGCAGCGGATAATGTTCAATATTCTTCAGCTTCCCATTGAAGAACGGGAGCAAATGTATGAAGAACATTTACTCATGAAAAGAATTCGACAGGATGACAAGTATAAGGCTTCTATCAGCCGGGCTCTGCTTGGAGCCTTTGTGAGAGAAGAATACGAACTGGTTGATTTGTATCTTTCTTTAGGAGCAAATCCGAGCTTAGCAGGAAGTCGTGCACTGATTTATGCAGCAGAACAAGGTTTGTTTAACTATGTTGTCAAATTGCATAACGCAGGAGGGGACGTCAAGGCATCTGATAGCGCAGCACTTATTTTTGCAGCGAGAAATGGCCATTCTGACATTGTCTTTTATCTGGCTTCCAAAGGAGCGGATGTGCAGGCAAACAACAACGAACCGCTTATCATTGCAGCAGAACATGGGCATGCAGACACCGTAAAATGGTTGCTGTGGCTTGGAGCTGATGTAAAAGCAAGAGATAGCCAAGCTCTAATCATTCTTTCGAAGCAAGGGATGAATGATGTTATCAAGTATGCACTGAATTATGGAGCTGATCCAAAGACTCAAAACAGTGAATGCATGGTACAAGCAATTAGCTATAACCATCTAGATACAGCAGAAATTTTGTATCAGGCTGGTGCAGAGCTGACCAATGAAGTTCTCATTGAGGCTATTTGGCGCAACAACATGAAGGCGTTTGCTTGGCTGCGCGAAAAAGGCATAGACATTCATGCAAACAACAACAGAGCTCTCAAACTCGCAAAAGAGTGGAAGAGAGATGGACTTGTGGTAGCACTTGAAAGTACATTTTGATTTGAAACGCAGAAAGAGGGGTGATTCCCCTCTTTTTGTTGGTGTAACACAGGCATGCCGAATTTTCTTTGATATTATAGTGTTTAAACGCTTCCCTTCATATGACATATAATTATTATCGTGCAATAAGTTAAGAAAAATACTAAAAAAAGTTGTAATTTTTCAAATTACTGGTATAATAATATAAGTTAAAAGAGGATTTAAGGAAGGAAGATGTAATATGATAAAGAAAGTAGCCATACTTGCTAATGGTGGAGATGTCTCAGGGTTTAATGCCGTTATTAGAGCAATTATTAAAACAGCTGAAAATAAAGGCATAGAATGCTATGGATATATTGATGGATTTAGAGGATTACTAAAAAACAATATAATTCAACTGGGAACAAGTTCGAATGGAAATGCTGTAGGGATTTTGCCAAAAGGTGGTTCTATTATTGGGTCATCAACAAATGCAAATGTTTTTAATTACCCAGTAGAGGAAAACGGTGAGACTGTATATAAGGATTTATCGGACATTTGTGTGGAAAATATTAAAAAGGATGAGATTGATTGTCTATTCACATTAGGCGGAGACGGAACGCAAAAATCAGCTAGAGATTTATCTTTAAAAGGAATTAATGTTATTGGCGTGCCTAAAACAATTGACAACGATGTTGCATGTACTGAAATTACTTTTGGATACAATACAGCTGTTTCTGTTGCAACTGAGGCTATTGACAGATTGCACTCAACAGGTGAAACCCATCACAGAATAATGGTTTTAGAAGTAATGGGAAGATACGCTGGCTGGATAGCACTGGAATCTGCAATTGCTGGAGGAGGAGATGTTGCACTAATACCAGAGATTCCTTACGACATAAACAGTGCAGCCAGAAAGATTATTAACAGAAAAAACAGAGGCAAATCTTTTAGCATTGTTGTTGTAGCAGAAGGTGCTAGACCAAAAGATGGAGAAATAAGCATAAAGAATATTCGAAACAATGGAGCTGGAGTAGACAACACAAAGCTTGGAGGAATAGGAGAGAGAGTAGCAAGGGAACTTGAAGAATTAACAGGACTTGAGGCAAGATGCACAGTTCTTGGCTATATGCAAAGAGGCGGAACTCCAACTGCTTTTGATAGAGTACTTTCAACAAAATACGGCACAAAGGCTATGGAGCTTGCAATGGAAGGAAAATTTAATGTGTTAACCGTTATAAAGGACGGAAAACTAAATAGTGTTCCTCTTGAGGACGTTGTCGGAAACAATACTAAAATTGGAGCAGTATCAGGCAATACGCCTGAAAGCAATTTAAGAAAAGTTACAATGGATGATGAGCTAGTGAAGACGGCTAGAGCTATTGGTATTAACTTAGGAGATTAGCAAATAATTGAGTTTTGGTGTGATGGAAACCTTGCCCACTAGCATGTTTACTTCAGACCTGTCCCCAAAACGAAATTTTTTTCGCCGTGAGACCTGTCCCCAAAACGAAAAAAGAGAAAGGAGAAAATGATGTTAGATTTCAAAAAAATAATAGCAGAAGAAATAAAAGAAGCAACAAATATTGAAACAATTGAGGAATATATTGAAGTGCCTTCAAATAAAGAGATGGGAGATTATTCGCTCCCATGCTTTAAATTAGCAAAAGAGATGAAAAAGGCACCGCAAGTTATTGCAAATGAGATAAAAGAGAAATTAAATATTGATAATGAAATTGTAAAAAATGTAGAAGTTGTTAATGGCTATTTAAATTTCTATATCGCACCTAATGCCATATATAAAACTGTGTTTGAGGAAATGGAAAATGAAGGCGAAAAATATGGCGAGTGTGAAGATGGAAACGGAAAAAATATAGTAATAGATTATTCTGCGCCAAACATAGCAAAACCTTTCCACATAGGGCATTTGCGTTCTACAGTAATTGGTGGAGCACTTTATAGAATTTACAAATTTCTAGGGTACAATGTTGTTGGAATTAACCATTTAGGAGATTATGGTACCCAGTTTGGCAAATTGATTGAAGGATATAAAAGATGGGGAAACGAGTACAATATTGAAGAAGACCCAATAAATGAGCTAACAAAAATATATGTAAGAATAAATGCTCTTTGCAAAGAAGACGAAAAAGTGTTAGATGAATGTAGAAATAACTTCAAAAAATTGGAAGATGGAGACGAATATTGCACAAATTTATGGCAAAAGTTTAGAGAGCTTAGCCTAAAGGAATTTCAAAGGATATATGATTTGTTAAATATAGAATTTGACTCTTTGAATGGAGAAGCGTTTTATGCTGACAAAATGCAAGAAGTAGTTGACTTACTAAGAAAAAGTGGAAAACTTGAAGAATCAGAAGGTGCGGAGGTTATTAATTTAGAAGACAAGGGAATGCCACCATGCCTAATAATTAAGTCAAACGGTTCTACTACATATGCTACGCGTGATTTGGCTGCTATACTATATAGAGCTAGAACATATGACTTTGACAAAGCAATATATGTAACTTCATATGAGCAAATTTTGCATTTTAAGCAAATTTTCGAGGTTGCAAAATTACTAGGTTTAGATAAAAAATATACAGATGGGTTAATACATGTTCCATTTGGAATGGTTCAACTCGCAACTGGAAAAATGTCAACAAGGGAAGGCAATATTATTAAACTAGAAGACTTGTTAAATGAAGCGATTTCTAGGGCAAGAGAAATTATCGAGGAAAAGAACCCTGGTCTTGAAGACAAAGAGGAAATCGCTAAAAAAGTTGGAATTGGGGCTGTAATATTTAACGACCTATATAACAGTAGAATTAAAGACGAAATATTCGACTGGGATACAATGCTAAACTTTAATGGAGAAACAGGACCATATTTGCAATATATGTATGTTAGAACAAATAGTATTTTAGAAAAAGTAGACCACTTGCCTAATGGAAATGAAGTGGACTATGAGCTATTAAATGATGAGGCATCAATCAATTTGATAAAGGCAATATATAATTTCACTGACAGTGTGAAGCTTGCCGCTTCGAAAAATGAGCCATATGTTATATCAAGATATTTAATTAATTTAGCGCAATTATTTAGCACATTTTATAATGAAAATAAAATTATTGATGAGGATGAAGACATAAAGCAAGCAAGAGTATATTTGACATATTGCACAAATGTTGTGTTAAAAGAGGGAGCAGCACTTTTGGGAATCGAAATGCCTGAGAGAATGTAGCAGTTGAAAATTAATGGGGGAAAATATGGAACAACTAAAGAAACATAAGAAGGAACTAATATTATTTGCAATTGTTTTTGTAATTGCACTTACAATGTGTGGAGCGTTTCTACAGCCACATTATACACATGATACTTATAGAATAGTTTATGATGGGTATGCTGACTATGCACAAAACTGGTTTTTAAAAGAAGCTAGACCCTTTTCTGCATTGTTGACATTCGGTGCTGGTGCAATAGGTCTGTCCATAGAGAACTATTCTTTAATATCTTTTTTATTGGCAATTATATTTTTAACGTGTTCTATTATAATTGTCTATAAAATTTTTGAAAAAGAATTAACAAAAAACTCGAAATGGATGCATGTTCTAATATTAATAACATCATTTGTAATAATATTTAACTACCTTGCAATAGAACACATATTTTTTGTAGAATGTTGCATGTTTGCGCTAGGAATATTACTTAGCGTGCTAGCAGCAAAAGTGGTTATAAACAAAGAGCAATACGCACACATCAAGGCTTTTATCATACTCGTAATAGGCGCATTCTGCTATCAAGGGTCTATTGCAATATTTCCTATAATAGTCTTTGCACACGAATTACTATTAAAGAAACAGTCATTCAAAGAAAATTTCATGGAACTCTTAAAAACTACACTTGTATATGGAATTGCAATGTTTTTAACTATCATATTTGCAAGAATTATGGCGGATGCATCTAGAATATCAATGAATTTCGATGCTGTAAATATAAGTACTATCATTAGCACACTAAAAGATTTGGTAGTCAATTCTCTGGGTGTGATACCACCCTACGTGAATATTGGCGTAATAATTTTTACTATATTATGTATATTATTGTTTAATAAATCAGGAATAAAACAAAAGACAATTTACATATTAAAATATCTACTGGTTATATTGGTTGCAATAACAATATGCATGGCTCCTGTGTTCGTGGGTTCTGCAACGTTTATTTATCCAAGAATATCAATAGCTTATGGAACTACTATAGGAATTTCATTACTTGTTATGTTATACATAGTACAAAATAGCAAAAAGAAGTATCAATTAATTATAGTGTCTATCATAACAATTATTACATTTATATTAAATTTTGGATTATATGTGGCACTCACTAACCAACACATATTAACAAACAAGATTGACAAAGAAAGTTGCCTACTAATCAAACAGAAGGTCGAAGAATATGAAGAAGATACAGGCATAACAATTACTAAGATTGCTTCAATAATACATCCACGTGTTGAAGCATACTATCCAAATATGATTCATGCGGGAGCAATCACTCAAAAAGCATTAGGAACATGGGCTACGAGAGAAACAATTTCTTTTTATTTAGATAGAAAGCTGTTGTTTGTGGATATTTCGCCAGAACAATACATACCATGGTGGGGAGACAAGCATTGGAATAGCTTCTCCATAGAGCAGGTGGTACTAGAAGGAGATACATTATATTTTTGCGCAATATGAGACGACTGTAACATGTATAGCCCAAGAAAACTTAACCTTATTGTATAACAAAACTCTGTCGATTTTTTCTATATAATAAAAACTACTTGCATAATTTATAAATTATAGTATAATAGATTGTGTGAAAATTATAGTTCTATAAAAAAACTAATATTTTGTAACAATAAAATACAAAAATAATAATATAGAATAACAAATTAAAACAACCAATCAAATTCGTTTCTTTGAAAGGTTAATGTGATAAAAAGGTCAATCAAAAGTGAGTGTGAATTCACTCAAATGGAGGTAAAAATGAGAAAGTATTTTGGAACGGATGGCATTAGGAGAATAGCCAACACGGAGCTTTCACCAAACTTAGTGTATAGGGTGGCAAAAGCAGGTGCGTATGTTCTATCTAAACACACAGACCATATGCCAACAATTTTAATAGGCAGAGACACAAGAATTTCTGGAACATTAATTGAAAGCGCGATGGTTGCAGGCTTTTTGAGCTATGGCGCAAATGTAAAAATTCTTGGAGTATTACCTACACCTGGTGTTGCATATCTAACAAAAAAATTAAAAGCAGATGCTAGTGTGGTTATATCTGCATCACACAATACATACGAATTCAACGGAGTAAAATACTTCAGCAACAAAGGTATGAAAATACCGGATGAACTAGAAGAAGAAATCGAGGAAGTAATGGACTCAGGAAAACTAGACGACTTTTCAGCCGTTAATGATAAAATTGGCGTATCTGAAATAAGAACAGACCTATTAGACGAATATGTATACTTCTTTAGAAAAAACTTTGAAGAAGACTTTGAAAACCTAGATATGCCTGAAGATTTTGTCGTAGCAATTGATACAGCCAATGGTGCTACATCAGTTGTGGCAGAAAAAGTTTTCACAGCACTTGGAATAAAACATTATATTATAAATAACACTCCTAACGGCACAAACATAAATGAAAATTGTGGTTCAACTCATTTAGACGTATTGAAGAAATATGTTATAGAAAATAATTGCAATTTGGGTGTAGCGTATGATGGAGATGGAGACAGATGCTTAATAATAGATGACAAAGGAAATGAAGTTGATGGTGATAAAATTCTAGCAGTTATTTCAAAATACATGAAAGAAAAGGGAACTCTAAAGAAGGACACTGTGGTAGCAACAGTAATGAGCAATTTAGGCCTAAGGAAATATGCTTCAGCAAATGATATTAATTTTGAAGCAACCAAAGTTGGAGACAGATATGTACTTGAAAAAATGTTAAAGGAGGGATATAATCTTGGAGGAGAGCAATCAGGACATATTATAATGCTTGATTACAACCCTACAGGAGACGGAATTTTAACTTCTTTAATGATTTTAAAAATAATTTTAGAAAAGGGTTTACCTTTATCAAAACTTTGTGATATAATAACCATATATCCTCAAGTATTAATTAATGCAAAAGTTTCAAGCGAGAAAAAACATGACTATGAAAGCGTTCCAGAAATAAAAGCAGAGATTGAAAAACTTGAGAAAGAATTCTCTGGTAATGGAAGAATTTTAATTAGGCCATCAGGTACAGAGCCATTAGTCAGAGTAATGATAGAAGGAGAAGACATAGAATATATTACAACAAAAGCAGAAAACCTTGCTAAATTAATTGAAAAAAACTTAAATTAATAAAAAGGGGGAAGAAAAAATGCCAATGATAAACTTTACCAATCCAGTAACTTTGCTAATAGCCACATTACTTTTTGTATTAGTTCTAATACTTTCTAAAGAGACTAAAAAAAGTGCAATAATTGCTGTGTTACTATTCGTTTTTGTTGGCCTATTAGTAGCACATACAATACTACTTACTACAGGCACCGACGTTACAGAAGAAGTTAGAAGCAATTTGATATTCACAATGGTAATAGACCTAGTATTTATCTTAATTTCATTTATTGGCTATTTATGGATTGATGATATTGAAGCAAAATACAAAAAGAAGAAAAGTATTGACAACAGCCTAGACTGGTTCTGGCAAAAAATATAAGGTAGTTAATGAGCATACAATACTTGATAATATTTATGTAGCAAAGTAATTTTTACTTTGCTATTTACATATAAGGCGAAAATTCTTAAAAATAGAAAAAAGCCATAATACACAAAATGACAAGGAGGAATTTGCAATGAATAAGAATATTTTAATAGGTGGTGCATGGCCATATGCTAATAGCGACTTGCACTTAGGGCATATTGCGGGTCTAATATCCGGAGATATTTTAGCTAGATACTATAGACTACAAGGAGACAATGTAATGTTTGTTTCTGGTACAGATTGCCATGGAACACCAATTACAGAGAGGGCAAAAAAAGAAAAAAGAACCCCAAAAGAAATTTCTGAATATTATCATAGTAGAGACAAAGAAACATTAGAAAAATTCGATTTCTCATATGACCTATACACAAACACTGATACAGAATTTCACAAAAATGAGGCTATGAAAATATTTAAAAAGATTTATGATAATGGGTATATATATGAAAAGATTGAACCACAACCATTTTGCGAAAAATGTAACAAATTTTTATCAGATAGAGAAATACAAATTATTTGCCCAAAATGTGGACAAGAGACAAAAGCTGAACAATGTGACAATTGTGGCTATGTGCCAACTATAGAAGATATGAAAGAAGGAGTTTGCCTTACATGTTCTTCAGACACAGTTCTAAAAGATAATAAAAATTTATACTTAGAACTATCTAAATTTCAAAAACAGATAGAAGACTATGTAAAAGAAAATAATACGCTTTGGAGAGTTAATGCCAAAAACGAAACGGATAAGTACTTAAAACAGGGCTTAGTGGATAGAGCCGTAACTAGAGACTTAGACTGGGGTGTTGACATACCTGTTGATGGATACGAAGACAAAAAAATGTATGTCTGGATAGAGGCTGTTTTAGGATATATTACAGCGTCAATGAAAAAATGCGAAGAAATAGGCGAAAACTGGGAAAAATTTTGGAAAGAAGAATACCACCCAACAATATATATGGTTCATGGAAAGGACAATATAGTTTTCCACAGCATCATATTTAATGCGTTACTTCTAGCACTAAAAGAAAATTACCATTTGGTAGATACAATAGTTTCATCAGAATACTTAAACATAAATGATAAAAAAAAAAAAAAAAGCAAAGGAAATGGAATTCCTGCGATTGAATTAGTAGATAAGTATGGAGTAAATTCACTAAGATTTCATTTGATAAACAACGGACCAGAGAAAAAGGACTCAAACTTTACAGAAGAAGCACTGATAGCTACAAATAATGGAGAATTGTTAAACAAATTTGGTAATCTCGTAAACAGAACATTGAAGTTTAAAGGGTTGGAGACTTTGCCAGAAGGTAAACTTGACGAAGAAATAAAAAGCAAAATACAAGAAACATACGAGGTAGTTGGGAAAAATATAGAAACTCTTGAATTTAAAGAAGCTACAAACAAGGCAATGGAACTTGTAGAAACCGCTAACAAATATTATGACGACCAAAAACCTTGGATACAAAACAAAGAGAATGTAGAAGAATTTAACAACACAATTTACACATGCGCAACTATTATTGCAAACTTATCTAATATATTCGAACCATTTATGCCTAGTGCATGCGAGCAAATTCGTAAATATCTTCAAATAGAGGATAAGTCATGGGAATTAATTTGTCCTAAAGCTGGAATTAAATTAGAAAATATTGAGCCTTTATTCACAAGAATGTAGGGGAGAGAAAGAGGTAAGAAATTGCCTCTTTTTTGGATGCAAAAAATAAAAGAAAAGATATTGAAAACAAAATTTAATATGATATAATAAGACAAAAAAGTAAAAAAGGAGAAAAAAATATGGCAAAAATTGTAGATGTAATTAAAGATGATGAAACCACCAACAGTTTAATTTGGAAACATCCTGTTGAAGATTTTAACACGGGTACACAGTTAATTGTTCACGAGTCACAAGAAGTTGTGTTTTTTATGAATGGTCAGGCATTAGACTTATTTGGACCAGGAAGATATACATTAGAAACTCAAAATATACCACTTTTAAGTAAATTTTTTAATAAATCTACTGGTGGCGAAACACCTTATCATTGTGAAATTTATTTTATAAATAAGGCTGAACAAATGTCTATGAAATGGGGAACAAACTCACAAGTTCAATATATGGAACCAAAGTATAATTTCCCATTACAAATCGGAGCAAGTGGAGAACTTATTTTTAAGGTAGAAGATTCAAGAAAACTACTAGTAAAAGTAGTCGGAACAGAAAAAGAGCTTAACAATGCAGAACTACTAGTAAAACTAAGAGCTTTCCTAATGGGACGAATAAAACCATATATAGCAGAAACTATGCAAAAAGCACCATTTTCAATTTTTGAAGTTGATTCACATATGGCAGAAATTTCTGAGAATATTGAAAAATTATTAAAAAGCGATTTTGCTGAGTATGGCTTATCTTTACAACATTTTTTCGTAACTACAATAGCAAAACCAGATGGTGAAGCTGCTTATGAAAAGTTTAAAGAATTACATATTAGACAATATTCTGATGTTGCAGAGGCAAATTTACGTCAACAAGTTGGAATTATAGACCAAGAAACCGAAGCAAGACGTAAAGTGATTGAAGCAGAGGCTCAAGCAAAAAAACGTGAAATTGAAGGATATACTTATCAACAAGAACGTTCTTATGATGTCGCAGAGAAAATTGCTCAAAATGAAGGAGTAGGTGATTTCTCAAACTTGGGTATTGGTCTTGGAATAATGGGAGGTGTAGCTGGGACTATAGGAAATACAGTTGGAGATACTTTTAGGGAAATAGACAACAGCAAAGAAGATAAGAAAGATGACGACGAAGAAATGACAGCTTTTAAGAAAAAATTGGAGAAGTTAAAAATCATGAAAGAAAATGGAATTATTACTGATGAAGAATATGAAAATGAAAAGAAGAAACTATTAGAAAATTTGTAAAAATAAAAGGGGGAGAAAAATGAATTCTAAAAAAACAATTTTATCGACAGGTGTAATAGTTATTGCACTATTCAATTTATTAGTCTTTTTACTACCAATCGATAGGAACAACAATTTCTGGGTAGTATACGTTTCATCAATGACATCTATTATATTGGCATGTGTAGTCTTTTTATGCACACTTACCAAAAAGAGCATGGAGGCTAAATTTAATAATTTGGCATTGGACTGGGTTGTATGGGGATACTTTATAGTTCAGTCTATAGCAAGTGTAATAGAGCTTGCTTGCAATACAGACTATAGGACTTCATTACTTATAAATGTAGTGATATTAGGAATTACCGCAATTCTTCTGGTGTTGGTTAGTACAGGCAAAAAAGAAATTGAAAGAGTAGATAATAAAGTTAATGAAAAAGTTTTCTTTATTAAAGAGTTACAAGTGGAAATTGATACAATGATAGAGAAAACAAACAGTAACAATCTAAAAAAAATGTTACAAGATTTATCAGAAGTAATTAGATATAGCGACCCAATGACTAACTCTAATTTGGCAGATATTGAAAATAAAATTGAAATCAATGTAAAACAATTAAACGAAGCAATGGACAATGGTAGTGATGATGAAGAACAATTAAAAACCAAAATAACAGAAATACAAAGCCAAATATCAGAGCGTAATAGAAAAGCAAAATTATACAAGGGTAAACCAGAAGTTGGAGAAACAAGCGAAAACACAGTTAATAATAAAACTGTTTCAATTGCAGGAGTTACAATAATAGTATTAATTATTATTGGAATTACTTTATATGTTACGACTATACAGCCAAACACTGAATATAATCAAGCGATGAGACTTCTTCAAAACAAACAATATTTCGAAGCTCAACAAGCTTTTAAAAAAATGGCTGGTTATAAAGATAGTGAGGATATGAGCAAGGAAGCAATATACTTATATGCATCTGAACTAAAGAATAATGGACAATATATAGATGCAGTAGAGCAATTTAGAACAATAGAGGAATACAAAGACAGTAAAGACCTAATTCAAGAATCTATATATACATATGCAAATGAATTGTTTGAGGTTGGACAGTACGAAGAAGCAATAGAACAATTTAACGAAATACAATCTTATAAAGATAGTGAAGACAAGATAGATGAAGTTATTTATGAATATGCAACAGAGTTACTTGACAACAAAGAATATTCAAAAGCAGCAGAACAATTTTTGAAACTAGACAATTACAAAGACTCAAAAGATAAAGTAATAGAAATATATAATTTGTTTGGTGAAAATGATGTGGTTTATTTTGGCAAGTACAATGAGGAACCAATTGAATGGCAGATATTGGAAACCAGAGAAGATGAAGTTTTACTGATAACGAAGGAACCTATAGATGAAATGGCATACAATACAGAATATGAATCGGCTGAGTGGACAAACTCAGCAATAAGAAATTGGATAAATGGAGAGTTCTATAATTCTTTTGATAGTAGCGAAAAATCTAGAATAGTTAAAAACTCAGAATTAAATGATAATGTATTCCTATTATCTAAAGAAGGAGTAGAAAGTTATGATGAGCTAAAGAATGCTAGTCAGTCATGGTGGATAAGGACACAAGGTGAAGATAGTACAAAAGCGATGTATGTTACAGAGAATGGTAGTATTAATGAAGATGGAGATATTGTAACAAGATTGCATGGCGTAAGACCTTGTCTTTGGTTGAGCCTAGATTAATTATTCTAAAGGAGAAAGAAAAATGGTATTTAAGTGTAAAATATGTGGTGGTAACTTAGATGTTCAAACAAATAGTAAAATTGCAACTTGTGAATATTGTGGAACAAAACAAACGCTTCCAAAATTAGAAAATGAGAGAATAGCAAATTTATACGATAGAGCAAACCATCTTAGGCGAAATAATGAATATGACAAAGCAGAAGGCCTATATGAAATGATATTAAATGAGGATAGTAGTGATGCAGAAGCATATTGGTCTTTGCTATTATGCAAGTATGGTGTGGAATATGTTAAAGACCCAAACACACAAGAGTATATACCAACGTGCAATAGAACACAAAAGGCGTCTATTCTAGCTGATGAAAACTATAAACAGGCTTTGGAACATGCCAGTGATGAACAGAGAGAATTATATAAGAGTGAAGCAAACAAGATAAATGAGATACAAAAAGGTATTCTGGAAATATCTAGAAAAGAAGCTCCATATGATGTTTTTATATGTTATAAAGAGACTGACGAAGATGGAGACAGAACCGAAGACAGTGTTTTAGCACAAGATATATATAGTTCTTTAATAAAAGAAGGTCTTAGAGTTTTTTTTTCAAGAATAACGCTTGAAGATAAAATTGGGACTGCATATGAGCCATATATTTTCTCGGCATTAAATTCATCTAAGGTAATGCTTGTTGTGGGAACAAAAAAAGAAAACTTTAATGCAGTATGGGTTAGAAATGAATGGTCGAGATTTTTAGCATTAGCCAAAGATGATGAGGAAAAGGTACTAATACCATGTTATAGTAAAATGGATGCATATGATTTGCCAGAAGAATTTGCACACTTACAAGCGCAAAATATGGAAAAAATAGGTTTTATTCAAGATTTAACTCGTGGAGTACTAAAGATTGTAAACTCTAATAAAGTAGAACAAAACGTAAATATATCGAGTAGCGGCATGACAAATGAACAAAAAGAAGAAATTTACAGTAATGCTATAAAAAATATGGAAGTTACAACAAACGCAAAAGTACTAAGCCACAGAGAAAAGAAAAAAATATATAAAAATTTAGCAACTGATTTTGAAAGAGTTGGTGCATATAAAGATGCACCAAAATTAGCAGAGAAATGCTACGAGTTGAATAAAACAGAAAAGAGAAAAAGCCTCACGCTGACGCTAAGAGTTCTTATTGTACTACTATTAGTCTTAGCCATTGCAGGAACAGTAGTTTACACATTTGCGGTTAAACCTAATAATGAATATGAAGCAGCACTAGACAAATATAATAATAAGGAATACTATAGCGCAATAAAAGCCTTTAATGAGTTGGGAGATTATAAAGATAGTCAACAATTAATTGAAACATCAAAGAATAATTGGCGAATATCAAATTTAGGTACAGTATCTGGTGACTCTAACAAAATTTATGCTGTAAAAGAAATTGGAAGTGTATTTAACTTAAGTAGTGTCTTCAATAGTTTTTCAAACATAGTACAAATTGAAACCTCTAGCGATTATATATTTGGGCTTAAAGATGATGGTACTGTTCTAGTATATATGCAAGAAGAAAATCAAGAAGATAGAGACCTATTAAGTTCATGGAACAATATAATATCAATAAAAGCATCTGATAGATTTATATTTGGACTAAAAGACAATGGTACAGTATTAACTCAACAATATAAAGAATATGAGGAATATGAGACAACTAATGGAGATATAGATACAAGCGATTGGACTCAAATTGTACAAGTTCTTCCTTGTCTTGGTGGTGTAGTAGGTCTTAAAGAAGATGGTACATTGGTTCGTAGCGGTATTGATAGAAGTGCTATATTAAATATAGATGAGTGGAATGACGTAGTTCAATTGACAGGTGGAAGATATTTCCTTATAGGCCTTAAAGCAGATGGAACACTTGTTGGAGCAGGTTCGAATGGAGAGGGAGTATTAAATATAGAAAATGAAACTGACGTAATACAGTTGTCTAGTAACAATTATTCTTCAGGACATTTTGCTTTTATCAAATCAGATGGAACAATTAAAGCATTAGGAGAGAATTTTGAAGGTCAATGTAATCTTTCTACATTTGATGATATTGTTTTCCTATATGCTGGAGACACATTTACAATAGGTATAACGAAAGATGCAACAATCTCAATAGTTGGACAATATGAAGACAGCAACTATAATGGCATAACCACTTGGACAGGCTTAAAAATTTATAATGAATGGAGAAGTGTAAAATGAATATTGAAGAAAAAATAGCGAAAAAAGAAAAGAGAAGAAAAACTATAAAAAAAGTGATACTTCCAATAATAATAATCTTAATAGTGATTATAATTGCTATAATATCATTATACTTCTTAATGCCAAGACAGGAAACTCAAGATATAAGCAATGAAACAACAAGCGTAAATAATTTTGAGAATGAAGCAATTACTGAGCAGACAGTTGGAGTAGAGATTAAAGAAAATACGTTTTCATATAATGGTTATATTTATGAAGCTTACTTTGATTATGAAAGCTTTAAGGTTGTTGTAGATAGATACAACGAAAATGAAAGCGAAGATAAAGTAGAAGTATTATCTTTTATGCCGGAAAGTGGTGGACTAGAAGGCTTTTGGATATATAATAACAGGATGTATCTAATTGTTGAAAATAAAGTAAAATCTTTTAACCTTGAGGGTACTGATGAAAAAAGCATATTAGAAAATTCGTATTTCAGGGCATCACAACTTGACCTGGATAATCAATTATTATATTTTTTTTATGAAGAAGGAATCGGCATAGCTGGTTTAGATGGAGAGATAAAAATCAAAATACCTATTCAAGAAAAAAATGGAAATAAAGAAATAATTGGTTCAGATGAAAAGTATATATATTATGCTGTGACTTTCTATGACGAACAAGAGACTACACTTGATGCCCAAGTATTAATAACAATATATAGTGTAAATAAAGAAACTCAAAAAGAAATAAAACTAGCGGAAAATAGTACTTATTCTGGTTCAAGCTATGGAATATATAATTTTGTTAGCTATGGAGATTATGTATATTACTCAGTAGGAGCTCAAGATGGAGGCATGTTGGCTTATTATGGTAAAATTTGTTGCGTGAAAAAAGATGGAACAGACTATACAGAACTAGCTATTGCTAGTGGCGAGTTTGGTTATACTCCAGATTTAATAATATATGATGGATACCTATATTTTGATGATTATAGGGTTAACCTAAAAAATAATGAGGTATCAAAGGATACATTCTCAATGGGAGATAAAATTGATGAGGACGGCTATGTTTATACTGCATCTTTAACTGACGGAAAAAGTTTCAATATTGCAAAATATAAAGCTGGAACAGATTATGAAGGCCTAGAAAGATTGTTTTCAAAAGAAATAAAAGAAGGCTATACAGTAGATTCATACAGAGTAGATATTAATATGGAAGGAGAATATGTTTATTTTACTATAGAATATTCAGACTATAAAGCTGAAACTTGGAAACCAATTCAAGCGGATACTGAGACTTATAAAATGAAGAAAGATGGAAGCGAATTACAACAAATTGATTAATACAGCACAAGCTTAGTATAAAATTTATACTAAGCTTGAATTTGTTTTCGATGCAAAAAGCGTGTAAAATTGCACGAAAATTAGCGAAAAAACGTGTAAAATTTATTAAAAAACTTGTAAAAAATGTGTAAATTCCATTAAAATGTGATATAATATATGTGTAGGAGATGATGCAAATGTATAGAAAAATAATGAATGATTTGCTAAGTTGGAAAGAAAATAAGAATAGAAAACCACTGATAATACGTGGTGCAAGGCAAGTTGGAAAGACATATATTATAAAAGAATTTGGAGAAAAAAACTATGAGGGTGTAGCATATTTCAACTTTGACCATGACACGGAATTATATAATTTGTTTGAAAACACAAAAGACCCTTTTAGAATATTAGAACAGCTAGCCTTTATCTATGGAAAGGCAATTACTCCGGAAAAAACATTAATTGTTTTTGATGAAATTCAAGAGTGCCCAAATGCATTAAACTGTTTAAAATATTTTGCAGAAGAAGCAAACAATTACCATATAATCAGCGCTGGTTCATTACTTGGAATACGATTATCACATACTTCATTTCCAGTTGGAAAAGTAAATTTTCTAGATATGTATCCAATGACTTTCACAGAATTTTTGGAAGCTGATGGATGCAAGAATTTAGTAGAATATATGAATTCAATAACTAAAATAGAGAACATTCCTGATATATTTTTTAATCAATTAGAAGAAAAATTGAAAGCATATTTTATTATAGGTGGTATGCCTGAGGCGGTGAATTCCTGGGTACAGGAAAAGGACGTTGAAAAAGTGAGTAAAATACAAAATGATATTTTGTTAGCTTACGAAAGTGACTTTTCTAAACATACTTCTAATATTGAGGCTAATAGAATTTCTATAATATGGAATAGTATTCCTTCGCAACTTTCAAGAGAAAACAAGAAGTTTTTATATCAAGTTGCAAAAGAGGGAGCCAGAGCAAGAGAATATGAAAGTGCTTTAAACTGGCTTAAAGATGCTAATATTGTAAGCAAAGTATACAATGTAACAAAACCTAGTATGCCACTTATTAGCTACAATGATTTGTCTTCCTTTAAGATATACTTAGATGATGTTGGACTCCTAAGAAAAATGACTGACTTAGACAGTAAAATTGTAGTAGAAGGGCATAAGTTGTTTGAGGAATTTAAAGGGGCTTTAACAGAAAACTATGTTTTACAAGCTCTAATAGCAAGTGGGATTAAACCATATTATTATGCGTTCGACAATAGATATGAAATAGATTTCATCATTCAATACAAAAATGAAATTGTTCCAACTGAAGTGAAGTCTAGTGAAAATGTTAATAATACAAGCCTAAAAGTATATAATGAAAAATATGCTCCAAAGACAAGAGTTAGGTTTTCAATGAAAAATTTGAACAAAGACGATAATTTAATTAATATACCACTATTCATGGTAGAATATTTAGATAGACTTTTAGAGTTATGATGTTACTGGATAATGATAAAACTTATTCTAAAATATTGACAAGAGTAATTATTTATCCTATAATATGGAATTGTTGCTAGTTAATGAGCAAAAAACATATAGATAGGAGGTAAAATATGAACACTGTTGAGTTTGAAAAAGAGAAAGAAACTCTGCATAATGTTATACAAAAGTTTAAAGATGTTATGCATTATTACGAACGAAGACTTGAAGTAGCACCGAAAGTGTACAAAGGCAATGAGGTAATGATAAACAATGCAATTATGTTATACGGCGAAAAGCTACGATTAATGGAAAAAAGCATAAATAAACCTTACTTTGCCAGATTAGATTTCGCTAGAGATGGTGAAACAAAAGTGGAGAGGTTGTACATAGGGAAAGTTGGAGTAATGGACGAAGACAATAACAATATTACAATAGATTGGAGAGCACCTATATCTTCAATGTACTATGATAGTAATATTGGTAGAGCCTCATACGAAGCACCAGAGGGAACTTGCACAGGAGAACTATTATTAAAAAGACAATATGACATTGAAGACAGAGAGCTAAAAAGCTATCAAGATGTGGATACTGTTTCGAACGATGAATTATTAAAGCCATATTTGAGTGCAAGTGCAGACAACAGATTAAAAAATATTGTATCTACAATTCAGCAAGAACAAAATTCAATTATACGAGAACCATTATCTAAGAACATTATTATTCAAGGCGTTGCAGGAAGTGGAAAAACAACGGTCGCATTACATAGAATAGCATATTTAGTATACAATAATCGCGACAAAGTTAAGCCTAATCAATATTTAGTTATCGGACCTAATAAATTTTTCGTTAATTATATTTCAGGAGTATTACCAGACCTAGATGTTGAAAATGTTGCTCAATTAACTTACGAAGAATTATGTGCCGAATTCTTAAATGAGGATATAAAAATTATTGACGAAGACGAGAAAATAATTATATCTATTTCAAATGAAAACTCACTAAAATATGAAAAGTTTAAAGTCTCTATGAATTTCAAGGAAATATTAGATAAATTTTTGAAAGAACTAAAGGAAAATATAATTCCAGACAAAAGCATAGAAGTAAAAGGATATACAGTAATACCTAAAGACATTATAAAGAATATATATTTTTCTATAAAGGATTCCAGTGTGTATGACACTATAAAGAGGAAAATTGATGCAACAAACCTAATGTTATCTAAATATGTTGAAGATAACTACGATGAAATTATGTCAAAAATTAAGGATGAGTACCAAAGAAAAATTAATGTATTATCTAAGGAACTTAACAAAAATGAATTAGAAAAATTTAATTTTGTAGAAAAGGAAGTAAAGAATGGTTGCAAAACCAGTATAAAGCGATATTTTAAGAGCCTTGCACTTGATATATTAAAAGTTTATATAACTTTTCTTACAAATATACATAAATATATTGATGCGGACCTTTACAATGAAATAAAAGAAAAAGTGCAAAGAAATATAAAAAATATAAAAGATAAAAAGATAGAGTTTGAAGATTTAAGTGCTTTAATATACCTCAAATGCAAAGTACATGGTGTAGAACCTTATGAGAAATATAGGCAGGTAGCAATAGATGAAGCACAAGACTTTGGAGAATTTAATTTTTATGCCTTAAAATGTCTTTTGAAAAATGCAACTTTCAGTGTGTTTGGAGATTTAGCACAATCAATATATCAATATAGAGGTATTGATAATTGGAAATCTGTTATTGAAAATACGTTTAATCAAAAATGCGAGATGAAATATTTATTAAAAAGCTATAGGACAACCACTGAAATAATGCACTCAGCAAACAATATAACAAATTATATAAAACTAAATAGTGCGAAACCTGTAATAAGGCATGGAAAGAGCGTTAAGTATATAAGCTATAGCAATGAAAATGAACAAATTAATTTAATCAAAACGGTTTTGAATAGATATAGAGAAAATGAATATAAAACCATTGCGATAATATGTAAAAATGAGAAAGAGGCTACATTGATAAACAATAAGCTTGCCGACGAAAACATTAAAAACATAACAGATTCCGATACAGAATATAAAGGAGGAATTTGTACAATACCGAGCTATCTGGCAAAAGGCTTGGAGTTTGATGGAGCTATTGTAGCTAATGCCACAGAAGGCGAATATAATTCAGACAGAAATACTGATATGAAATTATTGTATGTTGCCATGACAAGGCCTTTACATGAGCTTAATATATTATATAATGATAAAATTGTTAAGCCTTTGCAAAGTGAGGCTTCATAAGGATAGGTTAAGAAAATTAACCTTGTTGCCCTGGAAATTTCTATTGAAATTTCCAGAGCACTAAAAAAGTTCTTTGCTTTTTAGATAAAGTATGATATATATAATATAAATTAATTTTAAGGAGATATGGCATAAATTTGTTTGTTTGATAATTTATAGATTTAATGAAAAATAAAATAGAAATTTGTAGGGAATTTATTTATGGAAGATAAAAAATGGTTGATAATAGGAATTATAATAATATGTGCTTTTTTTATTCTTAAATTTGGTAATACAATTATGT